>DULZ01000017.1 GCA_012840125.1 Clostridia bacterium
GGCGGCAATCTGTTCCGCCGTGAACTCGTGACTGACGGCATGGCTGCCATCGCGCAAAGTGGTATCCACTACGTGAATGAAGGGTTTGTCGCTCATGCTACTACCTCCCCTGCTAAGATCTTTGGGGCCAGTTTTTCCGCTACAGCCACAGCAGCGGAGGTAATGATGTCCAGGTTGCCGGAGTACTTGGGCAAGAAATCACCGGCTCCCTCCACTTCCACGATCACCGTCACCTTGTTGCCATCCAAGAGGGGCGGCACCCGGAGACGGTAGCCAGGCACGTAACTCTGGACTTCTTTGACCATAGCTTCCACGGAGGCCCGGATAGCCGCTTCGTCCGGTTTTTCTACCTCCACGTAAACGGTGTTGGTCATCATAATCGGCGGCTCGGCGGGGTTAAGGATAATAATCGCTTTGCCTTTCTTGGCCCCGCCCACCACTTCCAGAGCCTTGGCCGTGGTCTGGGTGAATTCATCGATGTTCTGGCGCGTCCCCGGCCCCGCGCTCTTGGAAGAGATACAGGCGACAATCTCCGCATATCTGGCTCCCGCGACCCGGCTCACGGCGTAAACGATAGGTACCGTCGCCTGCCCGCCACAGGTGACCATATTGAGGTTGGGCTCGAACTTCACCTGGTCCAGGTTGACACAGGGGACGACGTAGGGCCCCACCGCCGCCGGAGTGAGGTCAATGGCAATTTTGCCCGCCTCTTTCAAAAGCGGCGCATGCTGGAGGTGGGGTTTGGCACCGGTGGCGTCAAAGACAATTTTGATATCCTCTTCCGCCAGTACGGCATTGACGCCGTCCACGGAGGTTTTAAAGCCTAAACTCCTGGCCCTTTTGATGCCCTCCGATTCCACAATGCCCGTCATGAGGGCCATCTCTAAGTACCGGCTCCGCATGATTTTAAACATCAGATCGGATCCTATGTTTCCGGGACCGATCACCGCTACTTTAACTTTGTCCACATTCACATCCCCTTCGATTAGACTTTGGCTATCACTGTCTCGCCCGGCTACACAAACTTCAGGCTCAAGCTCCCCAGGCCGTAGAAGGACACGGTGAAGACATCGCCTGCGGCAGCATTCTCAGCGGCCGTGACGGCCCCCGATAAAATAATTTCCCCGGCCTCCAGGGCAATGCCAAAGGCGGCCAGCTTGTTGGCCAGCCAGGCCACGGCGGCGGCCGGATGACCCCAGACGGCGGCGCCGGCACCGGTGCTGACCACTTCACCGTTCTTCTCCAGCACCATGCCAATGAGGCGCAGGTCCAGGTCTTTCACGGGAACCATACGGCTCCCCAAGACCAGCCGCGCACTGGAAGCGTTATCAGCCACGGTATCCGCCAGCTTGATCTTCCAGTCTTTGATGCGGCTGTCCACAATCTCAAAAGCCGGCATAATACCTTCCGTGGCCCGGAAAACGTCGGCAATGGTCACACCGGGACCCCGGAGCGTATCTTTCAAAATAAAGGCCAGTTCCGCTTCCACCCTGGGGGCCAGGAGCTCCTCCCTCCGGCAGGGTTCTCCTTCCAAAAGCAGCATGTTGTCCAGCAGGTGGCCGTAATCGGGTTCATTGACCCCCAGCAGCTGCTGCATGGCCTTGCTCGTTAAACCGATTTTCTTACCAATGACCTTCCTGCCCTCTGCTTTCCTCAGCTCGATGCCGGCCAATTGAATGCGATAGGCATCTTCCACCGTTAAACCCGGATGAACATCGGTTAAAGGTTCAATGGGTTGGCAATTGGCTTCCGCTGCCAGCAGTTCAGCAGCTATGGCCCGGTAATCCATGTGCATGACCTCCCTTTCTCATTCCCTGGCGCCAGCGCTCCCGCAAGGCGCCTGCAATAAACTCGGCCAGGCTTTCCTTCGCCAGGCCCTGCTCCAGCCCGGCGAGCAGCCGGTCGCAACCTAATTTGGCTTCTTCATGGGGGCCCGGCAGGGCTACCAGGTAGGAAAGACCTACCTTCCCCACGGCGATGCGTACCCCTTCTTTGTGATGCCGGTGGTAATCCGGCTGAAATTTCAGGATCCAGGGCGTACAAGCCCCGGGATCCAAGCGCAGGACGGCTTCGATGCTGAAGTCCTTGTCCTCGGCGCCTACGCCGCCGGTGGTGATAACGAGGCCGTAACCTTCTTCCAGCGCTCCCTCCAGGCGGTTGGCAGCGGCCACCGCATCGTCCTCCAGGATGCCCCCGTAGTGGGCCCGGTACCCCTTGTTTTCTAAAGCTGAGATGATATACGGTGAATTGGTGTCTTTGATTTTGCCGGCGATGACTTCAGAACCGGAAGCAAAAACAATAGCCCGCCGGGCCACCGCCTGGCTGATGTCCCGGGCCAGCACCTCCGATTCAGCCAGGACCCGGCCTGCTTCTTCGGGGTCTAAAGCGATCAGGCCCAGCACCCCTTCCGAGTGGACCGTGGCCCCCGGATCGATTTCCACCCCCGGCACTTCCGCCAGGCGCCGCAGGATCTCCTTTCCTTTACCGGCCACCGCCTCCGCTTGGACCCGGCGCCGTAATATGTCAAAAGCCAAAAGCCCGGGCCGCACATCCACCACCATCACATCTTGCGGTGGCAGTTCCAAGGCGGCAGCCGCCGCTAGCGCCACCAGACCCAGGTCGGCGTTAACCAGTTCCACACCCTCAATCCAGAAGTTGGTTTTTTCCAGCAGGTCCCATTCCATCTTTTTTCCTCCATTGCCTGCTCATTTGCGCACATCTAGACTAAAATCCAACAACGGGGCATCGATAATGGCCCGGCCTACGTCCACAATGTCGGCCCCGGCGGCAATGACCCGCTCAAGATTGTCTATGGTTACGCCCCCGCCGAAAGCGACCTTAACTTGGTCCCGGCCATCCTCTAGGGCCACTTCCTTTACCAGCCGCAGGTCCTCCAAATTACCGGTATCCACCATGAGAATGCGTGCTCCTGCTTGCACCGCTTCCCTGGCCTCCTCCGCCAGGGAAGCTCTTTCACCGCGCAGCTGCACCACCACGGCTCTCCCCTCCAGCTCCCGGGCCTTCCGCACCGCCGGGCCTATGCCCCGGAACATGCGGACATAGTTTTTATCAAGGTAGACAAAAGGCTCTTCGGTGATGCGGATACCAGCGCCGCCGGTAGCGATGGCCCGGCGCAGGTCCTGCCGTA
>DULZ01000018.1 GCA_012840125.1 Clostridia bacterium
GGCGGCCGCCGCACAGGTACCGGTGGTAATCCCCCGCCGCAGCCGGCGCCCTCCATGCCAGGCAGTACCTAAATCACCAGCCGCCCGGTAGTTCCCTGCCATCAGCGCTCCTCCTTTACACTGTCATCCCTCTCCGCGCCAAAAGAAAAATCCCCTGCCCAACGGCAGAGGACTCCATACCCATAGATATGTGTCTACTTCCCCATACGCGTGGGTCACCAGTAGCGTCAGAACGAGTAGGTCTCCTGGCTTAGGTTCACCGTCTTACCATACCTTCCCATCGGGCAACCCCGACAGTGGTCTATCATGGCAGACTCCCCATCACAGTGGCGGTACCGCGCCGGCTTCACACCGGACTTCCCTTGGCACTCGTTCCCCATCTATGCAATTTTCACCGGTTAAGGAAATTATATAACGTGGGCGAGAGAATAGCAACCTACGTTTGACGTTCTTTTCCTTTTTGCTTAACCTGCAGGCGGCTGAGCACTCGCAAGAGTCTCACCCGGTCCCGGTCAATCATGTTATCAAATCGCATCCCGTACCGGAAAACATCGCCATGAACTTCCTGCCGGACGATACTGGCTTCCAGAGCGAAGCTCTCCCCCTGGAGCCTGAAAAAAGCTTTTACCACAAACTTTTTGTCCACCGGTAAGTCAAGGGCGGCTTGCACCAGCAGTCCCCCGGCGCTGACGTTGGCGATGTGACCGAAGATCTCCTTGTCAATGTTGACTTTGGTTCCTTGAATAGACAGGATCTGCAATCGACACGGCACCATATCCACTGGGACTCTGAAGTACTGTCGTTTTTCCACATAATCCTGTCCCATAGAACCACCCCCGCTGCCCTAGCCAAGGGCTCTTTTTGGGGGTTTAATTCTACACGCGCCGGCCTAACTCCTGCAGTAGTATTCGTCACTATTCTTCCAAAGTGGAAGTATCGCCGACTTCCAGCCCCAACTCCTGCGCTTTCAGGAGCCGCCGCATGATCTTGCCGCTCCGGGTCTTGGGCAGGCTTTCCACGAACTGCAGCTCGCTGGGAGCGGCAATGGGACCCAAGACATCCCGCACGTGATTGACAATCGCCTTGCTCAGCTCTTCCGACGGCTGGTTGCCTGCCCGCAGGATGACAAAGGCCTTGATGGCTTCACCCTTGATGGGATCCGGTTTCCCAATCACCGCCGCCTCCGCTACGGCCGGGTGGCTGACCAGGGCGCTTTCCACATCAGCGGTACCGATCCGGTGTCCTGCCGGGTTGAGCACATCATCGGAGCGCCCTAAGAACATGATATAGCCATCGGCGTCGCGGGTGGCCACGTCCCCGGTCACATAGAAGCCGGGAATGGTGTTCCAGTATTGTTCATAACGCTGCGGGTCATTATACACCGTGCGGAACATGCTGGGCCAGGGATTCTTGATAACAAAGTTTCCACCTTGGCCGGGCGGTACCGGGTTTCCTTGACTGTCCACCACATCGCCGTCAATGCCGATGGCCAGGACGCCGCAATAACCGGGTTTCGCCGGCAAGGATAAAGGAGTGCATACCAGGGGAGCACCGGTCTCCGTCTGCCACATATTGTCACAAATCCATGCTTTTCCGTTGCCGCAGAGGTTACGATAACCCCACCACCAGGCCTCCGGGTTCATGGGCTCACCGGCACAGACGATCTGGCGGATGGTGGACAGATCATACTTGGCCGCCCATTCTTCGCCATACCGCATCAACATTCTCAGTAGGGTAGGAGCGGTGAAAATGCGGCTGATACCGTATTTTTCAATGAGCCGGTAAAAAGTGCCCGGATCCGGGTAATCGGGCGCCCCCTCCCGCACGAAGATCGTGGCGCCGATGGTAAGAGGAGCATAGACAATGTAGCTGTGCCCGACGATCCAACCGATGTCGGAGGTGGACCAGTAAACGTCCCGGTCGGAAATATTCATGAAAGCCTTGGCATGATAAGCCGTCCCCACCATATAGCCCCCATGGACAAAGACGGCCCCTTTCGGTTTGCCGGTGGTACCGGAGGTGTAGAGGATGAACAGCAAATCTTCCGCATCCATGACTTCCGCTTCACAGTGATGGGAAGCCTTGGCCATCAATTCATCATAATCATACTCTTTGGGGCCTAAAACCGTCTCCTCGCCCAACCGCCGGTGCACGATGATGCTTTCCACCATGTCCAGACCCTCCACCGCCGTCCGGACAATATCAAGCAAAGCCACGGTTTTGCCCCGGCGGAACCCGACATCAGCACAGATCACCGCTTTGGCCCCGGCGTCCACAATCCGGTCCCGCAGGGCGCCGTGACCCAGCCCGGCGTAGACCACGCTGTGCACGGCACCGATCCTGGCACAAGCCAGCATGGCCATGATGCCTTCCGGGGTGAGAGGCATGTAAATACAAACCCGGTCGCCTTTGCCGATGCCCAGGCTCTTTAACACGTTAGCCAGTTTGTTTACATAAAATAGAAGCTGGCGGTAAGTAAAGATCCTTTCCACGCCGTCTTCGCTTTCCCAGATGAGAGCCACTTTGTTCTTGCGCTCACCCAAGACATGACGGTCCAGGCAGTTGTAAGTGATGTTGGTCTTGGCGCCGACAAACCACTTGGCATACGGGTACTGCCAGTCCAGCACGCGGTCCCACTCTTGGAACCAGTGAAAGTCCCGGGCCACTTTGTCCCAAAATCCTTCCAAATCAGCCAGCGACGCTTCGTAGACCTGCTTCCAATCTTTAATGTAGGCATCACTGGCAACTATGTCGGTCGGCGGCTGTACTACCTCAACCGAACTTAATAAGGCGCTAAATTGTCCGTTAGTACTCATGCCCGTTTCCTCCTTACCGTTGTTTGTATCTCAATATTCTAAATATTCTCATATAAATGCCATAATCCTTTTTTTACCGAAAATATTTTCCACCGGAAACACCGGCGGGAAACTGCCTCAGCTAACCGGTGCAAAAAATCGCCTCCCCAAGCTTCACAGGCCCAAGGCAAGTCTTTCCTGCCGCCTAAGGCAACGGCCTGCCTTTGTCTTTTTCTCATTCCTCTGCATATGATAGCAACACCATGGATGATCTGCCGGGCAGGGGGCCGGCCTGACGGGCATGAACACTAATGGCAAAGGAAGGATGTCCATGAGCGTTTATTATCCCCAACGATATTCTTTTCATCATGTGCGCGGTATCTCTTTGAACCAGTTGGAACAGCACTACCAACTATATGTGGGTTATGTAAACAAATGGAATGAAATCCAAAGAATTTTGGAACAAACCCCCGACTTTCCCAATCCCAATGCTACCTTCAGCTTGCTGCGGGGGTTGCAAAAAGGGCAAAGCTATGCGTTGAACGGGATTAAACTCCACGAATTATACTTTGCTAATTTGGGGGCGGGCCACCCTTACGATCCGGAACGCTACCGGGAACTGGCCCACCTGTTGCGAAGAGATTTTGCCGGGTTTGAAGTCTTTTCCCGGCGATTTACGGAAGTAGCCCAGGCGGTGCGGGGCTGGGCGGTCCTGGCCATCGATCCCATTGACCAGAGGCTCCATATTTACGGCTCTGACGCCCACGACGAAGGCTCCATCTGGCTGGCCTGGCCCCTTTTGGTGCTGGATGTCTATGAACACGCTTATATGATTGATTTCGGGATTAACCGGCGGGAGTACCTGAAAGTCTTCATGCAAAACATTAACTGGGCGGTAGTCAATGACCGGCTGGAGGCTTACCGCCGGCTGCCCAAATTCCACCGGTAGTGTTAACATAAAAAGCAGGCCCTTTCAGCCTGCTTTGGTGTTTAGATCTGGATGATTTCCGTTTTGGCGAGGGATTCTTCAATCAAGCCGGGTATGTCCAGCACCGCCTCCGCCGCCCGGACTTTCTCCAGTTTTGGTTTCGTCGCCGGGTGCTTGGGCAAGAACAGGGTGCAGCAATCTTCATAGGGCAGGATGGAAATCTCATAGGTGCCGATTTTTTCCGCCAGGGCGATGATTTCCGCTTTATCCATGGTGATCAAGGGTCTCAGCACCGGCAGTTTCGTCACTTCATTAATAGCCATCATGCTCTCCAAAGTCTGGCTGGCTACCTGACCCAGGTTTTCCCCGGTCACCAGGGCCAGGGCTTTCTCCTGTAAAGCCACCTTTTCCGCAATCCGGAACATCATCCGGCGCATGATGGTTACATAAAACTCTTCCGGGCAGCTCTTGCGAATGGCTTTCTGGATTTCCGTAAAATGGTTGACATAAAGTTTGAAGCCCCTGCCGTAGGAAGCCAATAGCCGGCACAGGTCCACCACTTTATCCTTAGCCCGCTCGCTGGTAAAAGGAAAACTATGAAAATGGAGTCCTACCGGCTGGACCCCCCTTTTCATCGTCAGCCAACCGGCCACGGGGCTGTCGATGCCGCCGGAAATCAGCAGCAGTGCTTTTCCGGCGGTGCCCACCGGCAGCCCCCCCAATCCTTTGAACTCCTGGGAGTAGACAAATGCCCCTTCCTGCCGGATTTCCACCTGCAGCACCACTTCCGGCCGGTGCACATCCACCTTCCAGCCGGGCAGCCGCGACAGGACATAGCCGCCCACTTCCCGGCTCACTTCAGGGCTGGTCTTGGGAAACTTTTTATAAGCCCGGCTGGTTTCCACCTTAAAAGTTGTGGGCTCCAGGGGGGCAAGCTGCCTGACCGCTTCTTCTTTAATTGCTTGCATATCCAGCGGTACCCCTTGAGCGGGGCTGACGCTGTGGATCCCGAACACCCGGGTAAGCCTTTTAATGACTTCCCCGGCCTCATGGCCCAGCTCTACATAAATCCGTCCATAGTTTTTCTCGATGCTGCGCGGGGGCAGCCCCTCCAAAGCCGCCTTCATGTTGTCCAGCAGCCGGTTCTCAAAGAGATAGCGGTTTTTCCCCTTGAGGCTGATTTCCCCGATGCGCACGATCAATACTTGCTTCATGAAAAGCCTCCTTTGAAATCCCGGTATTCCTTCACCGTCTCCTCGATAATTGTCCCGGCTTCCTCCACCTCTGCTGCGGTGTTATGCGGCGACAGGCTCAACCGGATAGCCCCGTAAAGAGCCTCTTTTTTCTTGCCCATGGCCTTCAACACGTGGCTTGGGTCATCCCGCCGGGAATGACAAGCCGACCCGGTGGATACGTACAGGCCGCGCTCCTCCAGCATGTGTACCAGTACTTCGCCCCGGTCCACCCCTTCAAACCAGACGTTGATGATATAAGGAACGGCCCGGGACATAGAACCGTTGATGTGACAGCCCTTGATTGCCAGCAGTCTTTCCCGCAACTGCCTGCCCAAGGCAAACATATCATTGATTTGCTGCGCGCCTTTCGCCATGGCTTGAGCCGCCGAGCCGAAACCCACGATGCCCGGCATGTTTTCCGTCCCGGCCCTCAATTTGTTTTCCTGTTCACCGCCCACATGAAGGGGGTCCATCGCCACCCCTCTCCGGATGTACAGGGCGCCGATGCCTTTGGGGCCGTGCAGCTTATGGCCGCTGAGGGTCAGCAAATCCACTTTTGCCTGTTCAAGGGGAATGGGGATTCTCCCGGCCGCCTGTACCGCATCTACATGAAATAAGGCTTGAGGGGCCAATTCTTTCACTAAAGACCCGATTTCCTCTACGGGCTGGATGGTGCCCACCTCGTTATTGACCAGCATGACACTGACCAGGCCGGTGTCTGCGGTCAATGCCTGCCGCAAGTCCGCCGGGTCCACCAGCCCCTCCCAGTTCACCGGCAGGTAGGTCACCCGGAAGCCCTCCTCTTCCAAGTACTGAAACGCAGCCAGCACGGAAGGGTGTTCAATTTGGGTGGTAATAATGTGCTTTCCCCGTGACTTCCGGCGCCGGGCCGCCCCGATCACGGCCCAGTTGTTGGCCTCCGTCCCTCCGGAGGTAAAAAAAATCTCTTCTTTGCTTGCACCGATGAGGGAGGCAATCGCCAACCTGGCTTCCTGGAGCAGCCTGGCAGCGGCAGCCCCTTTACCGTGAAGAGATGAGGGATTCCCGTATTCTTGTTCCATGACCCGGACCATGGCGGCGGTAACTTCCGGCAGCACCCGGGTCGTCGCACTGTTGTCAAAATATATCTCTTTCATGGGCTTACCTCTCTTTTCCTTAACTGCTTTTATTCTACCCTAAATGATGATGTTGTCAATCGTGCCGGATTTAGCAAAAATCTCTTGCATAAATATGCATAAGATAGTATATTTATTGTAATATGGCTTCGAGGTGAACGGTATGCAGCTAAGAAAAGCAGTCATCAGCGATGTGCCGCAGATCCAAAACCTGATCAACTACTATGCGGAAAAAGGATTAATGCTGGGCCGGTCCCTGAGTTCCCTCTACGGGGGCATCCGGGAGTTTATCGTGGCGGAAAAGGACGCCAAGATCGTGGGCACCGGCGCTTTGCATATTGTCTGGAGTGACCTGGCGGAAATCCGGTCCCTGGCTATAGCCCCGGAGTACGTGAAGAACGGTCTCGGCTCCCGCATTGTGCATGCCCTGGTGGAAGAAGCCCGTGAGCTTGGTGTTTCCCAGGTCTTTACCCTGACTTACCAGCCCGGCTTTTTCGAAAAATGCGGTTTTCACGTCATCGACAAAGAGCAGCTGCCCAACAAGGTTTGGAAGGACTGCCTGGACTGTGTCAAGTTTCCCAACTGCGACGAAACTGCCCTGCTACAAATCCTATAACACCATCACGCGAAAAGGAGGGGTCTGTCCCCTCCTTTCACTGTTAATTGTTCAAGCTGAACTTGTGGTTAGCCAGTGTGCCTCTCAGTTTCATGGCCTCATAGACCCGCTGCACGGCTAGTTGAATGGCCGCTTCGGTAGGACTGATTTGCTCGTCCACAGCGATCTTGGTGAACTCCTTGAAGCTGTCCTTAATCCGCTCCTTGATGAATTCCAGCACTTCCTCTTTCTTGGCCGGTTTGGCACTCAGAGAAGCGGCATATTCCAGGTTGGAGCCAATCACGCCGCCGGCGTTAGCCACGATGTCCGGGAAAACGTATACTTGCTTCTCTTCCAGGATAGCCTGCCCTTCCGGCGTGGTGGGCATATTGGCTCCCGCCACCACCGCTTTGGCTTGCACACCGGGAGCGGTTTCTTTATTCAGCACATGGCCGGCACCGCAAGGCACCAAGACGTCCACCGGCATTTGGAAGAGTTCCTCGTTGCTCAGGAACCGGTTATTGAAATCCTTCACGGTGCGGCGCTCGCCATAGTACCTCATTAAGGCGGGAATATCCAATCCTTCCGGATCTTGCACACCGCCTGCTCTGCCGGTCACGCCGATCACTTTCACACCCTCTTGAGCCAGGTAATAGGCGGCGTAGGAACCGACGTTACCGAAACCTTGCACCGCTACCCTGGCCTGGTTGGCGGGAATGCCCATGTAGTCCAGGGTTTCCAAAACGGCCACGGCCACCCCGTAACCGGTGGCTTCCTTCCGGCCCGCCAGCCAGCCGTTGACTCCTTCCGGTTTTCCTGTGACGGAAGCGGGATCTCCGGTGACGGTGCTGATGACAGCCATTTCCGGACCGCCGGTGTTCATATCAGGGGCGGGAATGTATGCATGGCTGGTCAGCAGTTCTCTATGGAGGTCGGCATACTTAGCCATGAGGGCTCGCTTGACAATGGCCTCGAATTCCAGGTTACGCTCCCTCAGGCCGAATAGCTCATAAACCTCGTTCATATCCAGGTTAATCCCGGATTTGCCGCCACCGAATTCAATACCGGTGACGGCGGTTTTTAAAGTCATTAACCGAGCCAGCTCGGTGGTTTCCCATACACTGACGTCGCCGGCCAAGCGAATGCCGCCTTTATAAGGTCCCCTGGCATTATTGTGGAGCACAATGCAGCCAAAAGGACTGATCACTTTGCCCAGCACTTCGACGGTGAGCTTAAAGATAAAGACCCGGTCAGGTTGGATCAACTGGCTGATCACTTCCTCAGGATAGACCAGTCTCTCACCGGCACGCCGGATCAACTCGCTGGATACGTTATCCGGCTCTTTGCTCCCCATGAGATAATCAAAACCTACCAAATTACCATCCTTCATCCACTTTGCCTCCTTTAGCCTGAAAAACTAAACAGCGTTTCTATTTCCGTATTTTAACGTAAAAACAAGTCGGTAAACAATATAAAACCGGAAAAAATACCGTTTAATGACAAATGTATACTGTATGCTAGATCTGCAAAAGCAAAAGGGACGGTGACCCGTCCCTTAGATGTAGTCCCAGGGGTTCTGGGGCTTGCCGTTCTTCCGCACTTCGAAATGCAGGTGCGGGCCGGTGCTCAAGCCCGTGCTGCCCACCGCACCGATTTTATCCCCGGTCGAAACCTTTTGGCCCTTCTTGACATAAATCTTCGAGAGATGCCCGTACCTGGTTTCCAAACCGTTGCCGTGATTAATATACACGGCCAGCCCTAAACCTGCCGTGCGGCCGGCAAAAGTAACGGTGCCGGAAGTGTAAGCGTGAACGCTCCTGCCCACGGGAGCAGCCAAATCAATACCCTCATGGAACCGCCTGGTTTTGTAAATCGGGTGCTGGCGCCAACCATAGTCACTGGTCACCCGGGTGGCACTGACGACGCCGTAGTTGCGCCCGACACCGCGGGCCAGGAAAGTCCGCGTGCCTCGTTTGACCACCCGTTCCACAGGTTCTTTAAGCACCGTTTCAGCCAGTACTTCCATGGTGCTTTCGTGGCCGTTTTCAAAGACAATCTTGTAAGTGACTTCTTTTTCCCCCGGGGCGCCTTCCTCCACCACCCGGCGCTCATTGCGGAGTAAAGCTGAATCATCGATGTATTTGGTGGGCGCCGGGATGGATTCCGTCACCGTGGTCTCCAGGGTCACCAGCACGGAGAGCTGCGGGCGGCCCGGTTTGATGAGGATTTCATCTCCCGGCATCAGCTTTTCCGGTACCGCTTCCGGATTAAGCTGGAGCAGTTCCGACACGGTGGTCTCGTACTTAATGGCAATATCCCAGAAATTATCACCTTTTTCGACCACATGGATCGTGTCCGGCACCTTGAGGCTGTACAGTTTTTCCCTGGCTGCCTCTTCCGTATCCAGGGACCTGATATCGGCCGGTTCTTTCACAACCTCTACATCTTCGGCAAATTCCACCGAAGTTATTGTGACATCTTCATCGTCTTCATCCCCCTTGGGAATGAAACGTTCCTTGTATTCCGCCAGCATGGTTTCCAATTTTTCTTTGTCCAACAGGCAGATAAAGGGCTCCCCGTCTACTTTCACAATATAAGCTTCCGTCTCTAGCGCCACATTGGCGGCCAGCTTTTTTTCCAGCTCCGCTGCCGACACCGGGGTGGCATTCCTTCTGGAAACCCTTTCAAATACCGGCTGGGCATCCGTGAGCACAGGCTGCCCTAACCGCTGTTCCTGCCTATGTAAGAAAGTCTCCCAGATTTCCATGGCTTCTCCCTTATCAGCGACCACGGCAATAGTCTGCTCCCCCAGGCACATTTCGTAACAGGAGGACTGTCTATAAAAAACCGCAGACAGGACTACCAATACCAGAAATCCTGCCAGGCAGTAGAGTATCTTTCGTTGCACAGGCCGGTTACTTCTATTTCTCAAGCTGCGTCGCCTGGCTCCCCTTCTTCTCCTCTCTGACCGGCGACGGGCTGTTTCGCTCATTTCCGACACTTGATGCTCTTGCCCCCCTTGTGCTCCTATCCTCCTTCCTTATTGTACTAATACTAGTCGAAGTTTGGCAACCGCTGTCGCCGGATTATCTCCTTGCCATTTTTGCCCAAACACCGGTGCTAAAGCTTGAAATGGCCCATCACCTGCTTCAAATCAAGGGCGATTTCACTTAACGAGGCAGCCGCCGACGTGATTTCTTCAATGCTTCCTACCTGTTCCTCCGAGGCACTGGCCGCGTTCCTGATGCCGTCGGCTGTTTTTTCCGCCAGGTCATGCAAATGGCTGACAGCTTTGGCCAACTCTTCCGCTTTGGCCAGCACCGCTTCTGACGTGCTCTTGATCACCTGCAGCCGGCTGGAGACTTCTTCCGAAGAGGCCAGGATACTCAAGAAGATCTTGCCGGCTTCCTCCACCAGCTGTCTCCCGCTGTTCACTTCCAGGCCGAAACTGTTCATGGCCTCCATGGAACGCTCCGCCCCCGCCTGGATTTCCTCCACCAGCTGGGCAATCAATTGGGCGGACTGTTCCGACTGCTCCGCCAGTTTCCGCACTTCTTCCGCCACCACGGCAAAACCGCGGCCGTGCTCCCCGGCGCGCGCGGCTTCAATGGCCGCATTGAGGGCCAGGAGATTGGTTTGGCTGGCAATGCCGGTGATAATTTCCAGGATCCGCCCAATTTCCTGAGAACGTTCATTCAACAATTTGACCAGTGAACTGGTATCGCCGGCCACCCGGTCGATGAGTCCCATTTGAGCTACCGCCTTTTTAATAGTGGCTTCCCCCAGCCTGGCATCCTGGGAGGCTTTCATCGATGTCTCCGCCAGGGCCATGGTGGTCTTGGTGATCTCGTCTAACCTGCCCTCCATTTCCTGCATGGACTGCACATTGGCACTGGTTTGGATCGATTGAGAATCGGCATGCTGGGCAATCTCGTCCATCACGTGGGCGATTTGCGTGGCCGCCTCGCTGTTTTGATCGGCCACCTGGTAGAGTTCTTGCGAGGCATGAGTTAACTTTTCAGCCAGGGCATCCATCTTTTCAACAATCTCCCGCCAGGCCAGCACCATTTTGTCCAGGGTTTGGCCTAGGGGGCCCATGGCGCCCAGCCTGGTTCCTTGCAGGCGACCACTGAGATCCCCTTCGGCAATGACCGCCACGTGCTGGATAATCAATCTCATGGGCACCACAAACCGGCGGAAATTGGAACCGCCGATGATTGCCCCCAGCACACCTCCTGCACCGGCAACGGCGAGCAGGGTAATGATCCGGGCCGTGCCCGCAATGTCATTTCCTATTACCACACCCAAACCAATAAGGAATGCACCTATGCTGGCCAGAATAACGGTGCGTGCCAGGTACTGCCCCAATGATACCGTCTTCACTTCTTGTTCCAATTACACCACCCCTCTCCGGCTAGATGATTCTGGCCAAGTCAAAACCCCCATGGACAGCATCCAACGCGTCACCGGGTTTGGCTGCATCTCCAATCACATGGCATTTGACATAGGACCCATGTAATTCACGGTACAAACCGTCATCAGACTTCACACCAACGGCTACCACTACTGTCTGGGCGGGAATCCATTTTCTCTCTCCCTCAGCTTCCACCAGCACCCCCCGTTCACCTATTTCCAGCGCTTGATGCCGCACCAGCGTCCTGATACCCAATCGCTTTAAGTCAGCCAGCATGGACCAGCGGGTGGAGGGTCCAAGCCCCTTACCAATCCGTCCTTCCTGTTCAATCAACGTGATCTCCCGGGGATTCCGGTACAGCAGTTCCTGCAGCACCGCCGGGCTCTCCCCTTGGTACCAGGCCAGGAAATGCCAGTTCTCCGGCTTCATGCCTCGCTCCGTCGCCAGGTAAAGGGCCGTCTCGATACCCGTGGGCCCCCCGCCGATGACGACCACTTGCCGCCCGGCCACTACTTTGCCGTCCAACACATCCCCGGCAGGCACCACTTGAACCGCCCCCGGAGCCGCCAGCGGCAGTTGCATTTCCCGGGCTCCGGTAGCCAGGACGACTTCATCGTATTCGCCGTCCAAAATATCTTCTTTGGTAGCCATGGTATTCAGGCGAATCTCCACTCCTAAACGCACCAGCTGGGACTCCAGGTAGTCAATAAACCGGCGGAAATCCTGCCGCCCCGGCGGCACCGCCGCCAGTCTGAGCTGCCCGCCCAGCTCTGATGCCTGTTCCCACAGGGACACCCGGTGGCCTCTCAGCGCCAGTACCCGGGCCGCCGTCATCCCGGCAGGCCCCCCTCCGACCACCAGTACCTTTTTTACCTCATCCGCCGGGGTAATTTCCGTTTCTTTCTCCCGGCCGGCCCGGGGATTAGTCAAGCAAGTAACCTGGCGGCCGGAAAAGACCCGGTCCAGGCAACCCTGATTGCAGCCGATACAGGGACAGATCTGGTCCCCTAATCCGGATTCGGCTTTACGCCCCCAGTACGGGTCCGCCAGGAAACCGCGGGCCACCCCGACCAAATCAGCTTGTTCCGTAGCCAGGATTTGTTCTGCCACCAGGGGATCGTTGATCCGGTTGCAGGCAATGACAGGCACGGATACACCTCTTTTGATATTGGCTGCCAGGTAGACAAAAGCCCCGGGCGGCACCTGCATGGTCAACTGGGGCACATGAGTTTCATGCCATCCTCCGGTGACGTTAATGGCATCCACCCCTGCTTTCTCTAAAGCTTGACAAAATGCCAGCGCTTCTTGACCCGTATTGCCGCCCAGCATGAAGTCATTTCCCGCCACCCGGACCAGCACCGGGTAATCCGGTCCCACGGCTTCTCTGACGACTTGCACCACGGCCAGGGGAAAGCGAAGCCTGTTTTCCCAACTGCCGCCGTACCGGTCAAGTCTCTGGTTCGTCAACGGTGAGAGAAATTGAGAAATCAAGTACCCGGCACTACCCAAGATCTCCACCGCGTCAAAACCC
>DULZ01000019.1 GCA_012840125.1 Clostridia bacterium
CTGGTAAACGGCGGCCGGATTATCAGACCTGCCTACAAGTGCGTGGCACCGCGGCGCACGTATACTCCCATGAAAGACCGGTAGTTGTCCCAAGAGTCCGCAAGGACTCTTTTTTTTATTTCCTTTTCTAAGAAAGCAAAATTTTCAAGCAGGAAAATGGCGATAGATATCTAATTATTAAATCATTAAGTCATCAGAGGACTAGAGGGGGTGGCCAATGGAACGTGGGGTAGTGAAAAAGGTGCAGAAGCAGTCAGCGGTGCAGCAAGCGCTGGGAAACTTGAAAGCCTATGTGTATGTCCTGGCGGCCCAGGGTGAGTACCGGCTCCCTTCGGAAGAGGAATTGGCCCAGCAGTTGGGGTTGAGCCGCCTGACCCTGCGGGAAGCGCTGGCGGTACTGGAGCGGGACGGCCTTATTTCCCGTATGCAGGGGAAAGGGACGGTCATCAATCCTTTTGCCCAGTGCCTGAAGAGCCGCATCGATACCAGCCGGGAAATTGACGGTTTCCTGGAGGAGGCGGGTTACAAGACTTCCGCGAAGTTACTGGGCTACCGGTGGCAGCAAGCTACGGCGGAAGAGGCGGAAAAACTGGGGATAGACGAGGGAGAGGAGATGCTGGTGGTGGAAAAGGTCTTCATGGCGGACCAGATCCCGGCCGCTTTTTACATCGACCGGATCCCCCGGCGAAAATTCCGCCACGAAGACTTCGGTCCCGCTGACATGGAAAGTTCCATGTTCGCTTTAGTGGAAAACGCCTGTGGGTGCCGCATTACCCACGACGTGCTGGAGTTTATTCCCACGGTAGCTGATGAAAAACTGGCCGCCGTATTCAAAATTCCGGTGAACACCCCGTTGCTGCGCTTGGATGTGGTGGTTTATCAGGGGGACGGCAGCCCGGTCATGTATGATACGGAGTATTATTACGACAAATTCATTCGTTTCACTTTATGCCGTAATGTAGCCTATACCTCTTAGGACTTCCGTTTCCTGGGTGGCTTTCTGGGTTGGATAAGCCACCTGGGGAGCAAAATAAACATTGAGGAGGATTTAAATGAAGAAAAAAATTATTGCCCTGCTGGTCTGTGTAGCATTGCTTGCAGCCTTGGGAGTAGGATGTGGTTCAAACGGTAACCAAAGCGGTGACAACGGAGCACCGGCTGGTGGCGAAAGCAGCACCGAAACGAAAAAGTATGCTCTGATTCTGGGTACCGGCGGACTGGGGGATCAATCTTTTAACGATCTCACCTATGAAGGCATGAAAAGGGCAGAAGCAGAGCTGGGCATTAAATTTGATTATGTCGAGCCAAAAGAAGTGGCTGATTTTGAAATCTTTCAAAATGATTTGGCCAGTACCGGTGAGTATGACCTGATTGTTTGTGTTGGTTTTGACCAAGTGGATGCATTGGCCAAAGTGGCTGCAGAATATCCGGAACAAAAATTCGCCTTGATCGATGCCGAACTGGAGTTACCAAATGTGGTGTGCTATGTATCCGAGGAACATGAAGGTTCTTTTCTGGTAGGAGCTCTAGCCGGTTTAATGAAGTTAGAGAAAGCCGATGCCCGCTTAAATGACCAGAACGTGCTGGGAGTAGTAGGTGCTCTGGATATTCCCCTCATTAGAAAATTTGTGGCTGGCTTTGAAGCTGGTGCCCGCTACGTCAATCCTGACATTGAAGTGCTTTACGACTATGTGGGTGATTTCAGCGACCCGGCAACGGCCAAGGAAATTGCCCTGTCCATGAACAGCAAAGGCGCTGATATTATTTATCATGCTGCCGGCGGTTCCGGTCTGGGTGTCTTTGAAGCGGCGAAAACTAACAACTTCCTGGCCATTGGCTGTAACTCCAACCAAAACGGCATCGCTCCTGATGTCATCGTGGCCAGCATGTTGAAGAAAGTGGATACCGCCACTTATGAAGCTGTGAAAAGTGCTTATGAAGGTACCTTCAAGAGCGGCATTTATGCCCTCGGTGTAAAAGATGAGGGTATTGATTATACTATTGAAGGAAGCAGTGTGGAAGTGCCGCAAAGCATTATTGACAAAGTTGAAGAACTAAAAGCACAGATCAAGAGCGGTGCGATTCAAGTACCTACCGATATACCTGAAGTGGAAGGTTTTCTAGCAAGTCAAAATTAAGGCGATCTATGTATCAATGGTCCATGGGGTAGGCTTCGCTAAAAAGTGAAGCCTACATTTTTCTAGACCTTGTGGCGTGAAGCCAACAGCGGTAGGAAGGGGAATGGATTGTGCAACCCTTAGCGATTGACATGCGCAAGATCACTAAAAGATTTGGCAATCTCGTTGCCAATGATCAGATAGATTTTCAAGTGGA
>DULZ01000020.1 GCA_012840125.1 Clostridia bacterium
GGGACGGGCGGCCCGCTTGGAGTCTGCTGCTCTACGCCCCGCGGGACCGGGGGCTGCAGGAGTTTCTCATCCGGCAGGAAACGGTCACGGAGGGAGATGCCAAGGGGTTGGCCCGGTACATCGAGAGCCGGCGGGAAGGGGATAAGGCTGTCTTGAGACACGTGGATTTGGAAAGCTTGGATTTGGAGGAAACGAAATTGCGTTTCCTGCTGAGTGAAATGGAGCACCAGGGCCTCATCAAGAGTTTCGAAAGGACCCCCGAGGCCACCGGTGTGATGATTACCGGCGATTTCAGCCGGAAAAACCTTACTGCCATCGCTCGCCGCTCCGAAGCCCTGGCGGAAGAAAAAAGGAAGAAACTGGCGGCCATGGTAGAATACGCTGCTACGAAGCGGTGCCGCCGGGAGATGATCCTCCGGTATTTCGGGGAGGAAAAACCGGGGACAGGAGGTCCTTGCTGCGACGTGTGCCAGGGAATCTAATATAAGGCTGTGAAAAGACAGGAATGCCCGCCCCCGGACCTGCGCCGGGCGCAACCTGATGCAATTAAGGTAACGGGGCGGGTGGGCAGTCAAATTTAGCCAATTTTGCTGCTGGTAGAATCGCCGGCTGTGGGCTGCGACCGTAAGGGGCGGTCGTATGGCCATGCCGGCGATTTTTCTTTTGATGGAGCGATTTTGTTACATTGTAAACGAGGCATTTGGCGGCAAACTGCCGGCTCTGGGACGACGAGGGTGCACTCAGGGCATCTCCGGTCCACCCTTTATACCGGCTGCCGGGCGGCAGGTGTGTCAACCGGCTGAACTGTTGGCAAGAAAGGAGGGAGGGAAATGGAAGAACTCTGGCTGCAGGTCGGCAACGTCGGCTTTCCCATGGCGGTGGCCATTTACTTACTGGTCCGGGTGGAAAAGAAACTCGACGACCTGACCATGGCCATCAATTCCCTGGGGGAAACCCTCCGGCGGCATGGGGTTTAAAACGAGTTGACTACGAACATATGTTCGATTATAATCAGAATTAAACATTCCAAGGGAGGTGTTAGCATAAATGGAAAAAAACACTTCGCTCAATTGGGAAGAGAACTGGCCCAGTCTTCTGGGATTTTATCCTTGTCTTGCGGAAGACGGCGGTAATTATACAACGGTGATGCTGGCTCATGGAGGGGAAGTATTGGAACGGCGCAAGACGAAAACGGTCTTGGCCCAGCTGGCCAGGCTGTTTGCCTTAGATGTGGCCTTGGTAAAAGCCAGGGGAAGGAAGGTGCTGAAAAGCCGGAGGGAGGTGCCCCTGGCCTTGCTGCCGGAGCTGGTGCTTTTGCCGGTGAAGCGGAGGGAGGCTCCCATGAAAGATGCCGGCAGCATCGGGTATGTGGTGATGTCCCAGGTGGCCGGCTGGGAGGTGGCGCCGGAGCCGCCCTACCGGACCCGGATTTTTTTTCAAGAAGGTTCTTTTCTTGATGTGTTGACAGCACCCGTTACTTTCCGCAAAAAGATGGCGGAAGGAGAACTGGTGCTGAAAGACTACCATCGCCGTCATCATGCCCCGCTGGGGCTGCCCGGTTACCCGGTCGATTACGGTTGGCCGCCGGAGGGCCGGCCCTGTTTCCGGCTGCGGGAAAGGTTTCCCGGGCGCATTTTTTGATGCCGGCCTGCCGCAGGGAGCGACCGGTTGTGCAAGTGCTTGCAGGAATTCCATGGCCGGAGGAGAAATACTGATCATCCAAAGAGGCAGGAGGTTAAATGAATGAGATGCATCAGGAAACAGGTTGTTAGGGTTTTATTGCTTTGCTTGTTCTTAACCCTGGTGTTTGCGCACGGTGCCTGGGCCGGTGCCGGGGAGGACGAGTTATTACAGGAGATCAAAAGCTATGTGGAAAGGGAATACGTGGGACCGGTCGCTCCCGAGGTACTGGAGGCCGCTTCCGTTGAAGAACTGTTTCAAAAATTAGGAGATCCCCACAGCGGCTACATGACCCCGGAAGAATTTGAAAACTTTAAGATTGCTTCGGCGCAGGAATACGCCGGGGTAGGTATGCAGCTGGAACAGGGCGAGGAATACGTGGTGGTGGTGAAGGTCTTTCCCAACACACCGGCGGAGCGAGTAGGTGTACAGCCGGGGGATGAGATCAGGGCCATCAACGGGGAGGATATGAAAGGCCGCTCCCTGGAAGAAGTGGCCGCTTTAATCAGGGGTAAGGCCGGCACGGCGGTGCTCATTGAATTTGCCCGCCAGGGGGTCGCCGAGCCCATGATCGTGTCCGTCACCAGGGAAAACATCCATTTAGAGGTGGTTCATGCTGAACTCAAGGAGGAAGGTATCGGTTACATAAAACTGGACACTTTTACCCCCACGGCCGGGGCGGAATTTGATGAGGCCGTGGCAGAGCTGGAAAACCTGGGGATGCGGGGGCTGATTATTGACCTGAGGCAAAACTCCGGCGGGTATTTGAATGCCGCCCTGGATATCGGCGCCAATTTCGCCGGTGTCGGAGAGCCTCTTTTACACGTGGTGGGGCGGGATAATAAGACCGTGTCTTATCAATCCCTCACCAAAGCCGCTGAGCTACCGGTGGTAGTGCTGGTGGACGATAAGAGTGCCAGCGCTTCGGAGATCGTCTCAGGCATTATCCGGGACACCGGGGCAGGCATCCTGGTTGGCACCAAGACTTACGGCAAGGCTTCCGTGCAAACGGTTTTCACCCTGTCCAACGGGGGCGGGCTGAAGCTTACCACCGCCCGTTATTTGACACCGAAAAAATATGATATCAACGGGGTGGGACTGGTGCCCGACCAGGTGGAGGAAGATGAAGCCAAGCAGTTGGAAAAGGCCATCGCCTATTTACGGGAACAAATCAAGAAGCTGCCCCGCCATGAACTGGTGATCAAAGGGGAACAGGTTTTATGGAACGGGAAGGACATTGATCTGGCGCCGGCCCCTTATACAGCCGGGGGGCAGCTCTTGGTGCCTTTAAGAGCGGTGGGAGAACTTTTCGGCTTCACCGTGACCTGGGATGGAACAAATAACCAGGTTGTGGCGTCTATAGGAGATAAGGAGCTGCAAATGCGGCCGGAGGGGGGCGAGGTGGTGATCAACGGGCAGGTGCACCGGCTCACGGGGCCTGTCATGTACCAGGGGAACGCCTTCATTCCCATCCACCTGCTGGCGGATTTCTTGGATGCCAGCTGTGATTATGACGGGAAAACCGGGGCGGTGACTTTCCGGTTCTAGGCAGCAATTTTTTGCAGAATATCCCTCGAAAGACAGGATTTATGTCCGTGTCAATCGAATTTAAGGGAAAACTGCCGGATGAAGAAAGGGGTAGAGGAAGTGCGAGGAAGAAAACCGATTGCGGCGGCGCTCATGATGTTTTTCTTGCTTAGCCTGGCGTCCCCCGCGGCAGCAGCACCCTTCAAGGATGTGGCAACCAATCACTGGGCTTACCGTGATGTGATGAAAATGTATGCCAAAGGGGTGGTGGCCGGGTACGGGGAGGAGTATCGTCCCAATGAGTCTATTTCCCGGGAGCAAACGGTGGTGATGCTGATCCGGGCCCTCGGTTTGGCAGGAGAAGCCCAAAGCGAGACTTTTCCGGCCAATTTCCGGAATCCTGAAGCCATCAGCAAGGATTTCCGCGCGATGATTGCTTTGGCGGTAAACAAAGGGATCGTGGCCGGCCCCGATGTGCTGGACTTCCGTCCCAGGGATCCGGCGAAAAGATACGAAATAGCCGTCTTTATTGCCCGGGCCATGGGTTTTGACGGGACTGTTTCCGGCAGTATTGTGCTTCCGTTTACCGACACCAAACTGCTAAATGATCAGGCCGCTTGGGCCGTTCCTTATGTCGCTTATGTTTACAACCAAGGGATTATGGCCGGCGATGCCGGCGGTGCTTTCCGGCCCCTGGACCAGGTGACGCGGGCGGAAATGGCCGTTCTCCTGTCCCGGGTCGATGCCAAAGTGATGAAGCTGACCGGTAATACCATTAGGGGAGAAGCCTACTCCGTCAGCCCGTTAGCTAATTCCATCCTGGTGCAGGACGGGACGGGCCAGATTGTCACAGTGCCCGTGTCGACGGAGGCTGCCATCTTCAAAAACAAGCAGCCGGTTTCATTGCAGGAATTGCGGAAGGGCGATAAGCTGGAGGTCATTAAAAACTCTCAGGGACAAGCCGTCTACGTGGAAGTGATTCCCGCGGAAGAGTTTAGTTATCATGAAGCGGAAGTGACCGGTACCATTGAAACGGTGACGAAAAGCGGTACCGTCTCTATTTCTGTGCGGACTGCCACCGGCCTATCCACTTATATACTGGACAGCAATGTCCAGGTGACCGTGGACGGGCTGGCGGCAAGCGTGCAGGATATTTTGGCCGGCCAAGAAGTGAAACTGGTGGTGCGCGGCTCCACCGTCGTCAAAGTGGAGAGCCGCAATGTGGCCAGGGAAGTAACGGGGGAACTGGTATCCGTCAATACCGGGCTGTATCCCCAGGTGACCCTCCTGGACAGCCGGAATAACCGGGTCACTTACAGTCTCCGCAGCGATGGGCGGGTGTACCTGGACAATGCTCCGGCGGATCTGGATGCCCTGGTGCCCGGCCAGCAGGTCAAAGCCCTGGTGGCAGGACAGGAAATCATCCAACTCTGGGCGGAGAGCTTTTCCAGTCAAGTAACGGGTACCCTGGTGAGGGCGGAATATGCCCCGACCGGCAGGGTTACAGTGCAGGTGGAAACGGCAAAAGGCGAGTTGAGGGAACAGACTTTTGAAGTGGCTGCCAATGCCCGGATCCGGCGGGACGGCCGCAGTGCCACCCTGCGGGATTTGATTCCCGGGGATGAGGTGGAGTTGGAACTCCAGAACAACCAAGTGGTAACCCTCTATGCCGAGACGGTGGAAGTCAGGACGGAGGGGCGGATCGTCGCCATTACCCTTTCCTATAATCCCACCCTGACGATCATTGATCCTAAAGGCCAAGAGCGGACCTTCACCGTGGCCTCCGATGCCAGGTTAAGAAGAGACCGGGAAAGGATTGACCTCACTGACCTAGCCGTGGACGATTATGTCACCATCCGCGCTGAGGGACGAGCCATTGTGGACTTGCGGGCTGAAGACCGGGTGGTCAATGATTACCTCATCGGCACCATCAAAGAAATCAAAGGACGTGAAAAAGTCCTGGTCTTGGAGGACCTGGAGGAAAACAGCCGCTTCGGCCTGGGGGTCTATGTGGACGACCGGAACACCATCATTATCAAGTTTGGTTGGGAAAGTGACCTGGATGACCTAGCCGTGGGAGACCGGATTTTTGTGGTGGGCAGGGCGGACAGCTATCGCTTCCTCGCCGAAACCATCGTGGTCATCAGCGGTGCGAGGTAAAACCAGGTAGTAGCAGGGGCACCGGCGCTTAGCTGCCGGTGCTCTTTTTTTCTGTGCTTCTCTTCCAATTTACTTCTTGCCTGTGAACTATCCCGGTGATATAATGCAGTTGTGGTTCCGACTGACCGGTCAGTCCGGAATCATGATAGATCAAGTGGAGGGGATTAACGGAGATGAGATTACCGAAAAGATGGTTGATCGGGTGCTTGTGCATAGCGGCCCTGGTGTTTACCGGGTGCGGCAGCCAATCCGGACAGGAAGAGACTACCGAAGCCAGAGCCATTCCGGTGGAAGTGGCGGAGGTTACCCAAGGAACCGTGTCGGTGTATGATACAGTTACCGGCAGTATTACCCCTGCCGTGGAAGTAGCCGTGGTGCCCAAACTGGGCGGCCTGGTACAGGGCATTATGGTCAGTGTGGGGGAAGAGGTGCAAAAAGGGCAGCTCCTGGTGCAGCTGGATACTAAGGAGATTGAGGCTCAAGTGCGGCAAGCGGAAGCTGCCGTGGAGGCGGCCAAAACGGCCTATGCCAACGCTGAAGCCAAGATCCCGACTGCCTTGCAGATCGCGCAAGCCAATTATGAGGCGGCGAAAAGCGCCTATGACCGGATGGAGTACCTGTACCAGGAGGGCGGTATTTCCGAGCAGCAGTGGGAAAGTGCCAAGACCCAGCTGGAAGTGGCGGCGGCCCAGCTGGCGGACGCGCAAAATGCCCACCTGCAGTTGGAAACCCTTAAAGCCCAGATCAAGCAAGCGGAAGCTGCTTATGAAACGGCGAGAACGCAGTTGGACAACGCTTACATTACCGCCCCTGTCGCGGGGATTGTGACGGCGGTACATATTGATCTGGGGCAAATGGCCGGGCCGACGACCCCGGTGGTCACCATTGCCCAGCTTAATCCCGTTTACGCGGAATTCAACCTGACGGAAAGCAAGATAGGCAAACTGGCGGTAGGAGATAAGGTGCAAGTGCTGGTCAGCGCCGCCGGGGACGCACCCTGGGAAGGCACCGTGGTGGAAGTGCCCCCGTCGGCGGATCCTTATACCCGCGGCTACAAAGTTAAAGTGGAAATACCCAATGATGAGGGCCTGTTGAAAGGCGGTATGACGGCCCAAATTAACCTGGCCCTGGACAGTGTCACTGATGCGCTGGTGGTCCCGGTAGACAGTATTGTCACCAAAGACAACCGGCCCAGCATTTATATCCTGGCAGGGGACCGGGTGCGCCAGTGCCCTGTTGAGATCGTATTGCAAAATGATCAGGTAGCTGCCATCACCGGTGAAATAAAAGCCGGGGATCAGCTCGTGGTGGCCGGGCAGCACCTGCTGCAAGACGGCAGTGTCGTTAAAGTAGTGACTGGGGAGGGTAACTAATGAACCTGCCGAAACTGTCTGTGGACCGCCCGGTAACGGTGGTCATGGTGATTTTAATTATCCTCCTGTTGGGATTTGTCTCGTTTACTAATCTGGCTATCGACTTGTTGCCGGAAATGAATCTCCCCATCGTCATCATTTATACGGAATATCCAGGTGCCGGCCCGGCGGAAGTGGAGAACCTGGTGACCAGGCCCATTGAGCAGGTGGTGGGTACCGTCCGCGGGTTGGACACCATTGAATCCATATCTTCCCTGGGCTCGTCCATGGTTGTTGTCCAGTTCGGCTGGGGGACCGATATCGACCAAGCGGCCAATGACCTGCGGGAGCAGCTGGACATTATTAGGGGTTATTTACCCGACAGTGCCCAGAAACCCATGGTGTTCAAAATGGACCCCAACCTGATACCCGTGGTCCAGTTGGCTGCTACCGGGTCTCGCAGTCCGGCTGATTTAAAGACCCTGCTGGAAGATAAAGTAGTACCCAAACTGGAGCGCATCGAAGGTGTGGCTTCCGTGGTCCTCACTGGGGGGGACACCAGGGAGATCCGTTTGGAAGTAGACCCGGCGAAGCTGTCCCATTACGGCTTGACGCTGCCCCAACTGCTGCAAAGCATGCAGGGAGATAACGTGAACCTGTCCGGCGGCACCGCCGGGCTGGGTGACCGGGAACTGCTGGTCCGGATTAAAGGGGAGTTCAAGAGTGTCGAGGATATCGGCAATGTCACCGTAGCCACCCCCCTTGGTACCCGGGTGCGCCTGAAAGACTTGGGGGAAATTATCGATACCTATCAGGAAAAGACCCAGCTCAGCCTCTTGAACGGGCAGGAAGCTATCGGCCTTAATATCAGCAAGCAAACCGATGCCAACACCGTGCAGGTGTCCCGGGAGGTCAGGAAAACGCTGGCCGCCCTGGCGAAGGAATTGCCGGAGGATATCTCCATTGAGACCCTGTTTGACCAGGCCGAGTACATTGAATTCTCCATTCGCAATATGACCCAGAACATGGTTACCGGCGGCATCTTGGCGATGTTGATCCTATTCATATTCCTCCGGAACGTGCCTACCACATTGATCATTGCTTTGTCCATGCCCGTTTCGGTGGTCGCCACGTTTACGCTGGTCTATTTCGGGGGGATTACTTTAAATATCATGTCCCTGGGCGGTCTGGCGCTGGGACTGGGGATGCTGGTTGATAACTCCATTGTGATCCTGGAGAATATCTACCGTCACCGGGAGACAGGTCTGTCGGCTATGAATGCGGCTGTGACGGGAGCCAACGAGGTGGGCAATGCCATTACGGCCTCCACCTTGACTACCATTGCGGTGTTTTTCCCGATTGTGTTTGTGGAAGGGCTCGCCTCCCAGTTGTTTAGAGAGTTTGCTTTGACCATCTCCTTTTCCTTGTTCGCTTCCTTATTAGTGGCTTTGACCGTGGTGCCCATGTTTTCCTCCCGCATGATGAAGATCACCCCCCTGGATCAAAACGGGGAAGCCGGGGGAAGTCAAGGGGGCCTGCGGGGCTTCTGGCGCCGGGTATTTGCAGCTTGGGGAACGGGATTGCACAAGCTGGAAGTTGGTTACCGGCAGCTGTTAGCCGCCTGCTTGAGGCGGCGCCGGCGGGTGATCTTGGTGGTCACCCTGATTGTGGTGGCAAGCCTGGTTCTAGTACCCGTGATCGGGGCAGAATTCATTCCGGCCATGGATCAGGGCTATGCCACAGTAAACATTTCCCTGCCCTACGGTTCCAAGTTAGAGGCCACCAGGGAAATTGCGGGCCGGGTGGAAGAGATTATTCAGTCCATTCCTGAAGTTGACCTGGTGTTTACCGCCATCGGCGCCGACAGTACCGGACTGGGCGGTGTGGGGCCGGCGGAAAACGCCAGCATCGCTATCACCTTGAAACCGCTGTCGGAACGGGAACGCAAGACTGATGAGGTAGTAGATGAGATCTGGGCGAAGGTGCAGGATATTCCCGGCGCCGAGATTTCCGTTTCCGGCGTAGACGCCTCTGCCATGATGGGGCATGGCATGGCTCCCGTCCAAGTGCGGGTGGAAGGGGATGATTTGGAAGTCCTGACGGAAATCGCTAAGCAAATCAAGACGGTCATGGAAAGTATCCCCGGTACCAGGGAAGTGGAAATCGGTACGGAGGAAGGCCGGCCGGAGCTGGCTCTGGTGGTGGACCGGGCTAAAGCGGCCCAGTATGGGTTGAGCACGGCCCAGATCGTGTCCACGGTCCAGACGGCCATGCAGGGGCAAACCATCACCCGGTACAAGGAAACCGGGGAAGAAATCGATGTAAAAGTCATCTTCCCCAGGGAGCTACGGGAAAACGTGGCCCATCTTAAGAGCATTGAGTTCTTGACACCTTCGGGGCTGAAAGTGCCTCTAGGGGAAGTGGCGGAATTGAATATCGAGCAAGGGCCGACGGATATCAACCGGCGCAACCAAACCCGCTATATCCCGGTAACCTGCCAGATCAGCGGGCGGGATTTAAACAGCGTCATGAATGATATTAATTACATGTTGGAGGAACAGCTGCAGCTGCCCGACGGCTATGCCCTGGAAATGGGTGGGTCCGCCGAGGAAATGGTGAAAGCTTTTTCCAGCCTGACCAAAGCCCTGTTGTTAGCAATTGCGCTGGTCTACATGATCATGGCCGCTCAATTTGAGTCTTTCCTCCATCCTTTTGTGATCATGTTCTCCATGCCGGTGGCCATTGTCGGGGTGATCTTAGGTTTGCTGGTCACGGGCAGCACCTTTAACGTCATTTCCTTTATCGGGATTATCATGCTGGCCGGTATTGTGGTAAACAACGCCATCGTGCTGGTGGACTATGTGAATACCCTGCGCAAGAGAGGCATGGCCCGGGACGAAGCCATCCTGGTCGGCGGGCAAACCAGGCTGAGACCCATTTTAATGACCACTTTAACCACCGTGCTTGCCATGCTGCCTTTGATGTTTGAAGCAGGAGAAGGAGGGGAAGCCGGTGCGCCCCTGGCGGCAGCGGTAGTAGGCGGCTTGACCACTTCCACCCTGTTAACGCTGGTACTGGTGCCTGTCGTCTACAGTATTTTTGATGATTGGGGACAGAGGATCATGCGGAGGAGAAAAGCGAAACGGGAGAGCCAGAAGGGGGTACAATCGGCATGAGAAGAAAGTGGCTGGCGCTGGTGACACTGGTGGCGGTATGTTTCGGGGTGCTCACCCCGGCCCTGGCGCAAACGGGGGCAGAGGAGGCCATCCCCTTGAGCCTGGAGGAAGCCATGGAAATAGCGGTGACCAACAACCTGGAGGTGGCCCTGCGGGAAAATGCCATCGGGAAAGCAAAGGTAAGTTTGCGGGAAGCACGTACTGCCGCGGACCAGTTGGACACCCTCATGGAGTTTTCGGGAGCTACTTTGGAAACCCTGCAAGCGGTATATGTGGGTCCGAAAGCCGCCGAGACCAATTTGCGGTTGGCGGAGCTGGCGGCGGACTATACCAAAAAGGGGTTGTACATGGCCGTTGAAAAAGCCTACTATGATGTTTTGAAGGCCCAGACAGAGGTGGCCCTTAAAGAAGCTGCCCTGGATAGGGCCCGGGAGCAGCTGCGGCTGGCTGAGGCCAGCGTGGCGGTGGGGTTGGCGGCCAAGAGCGATGCGATGGCCGCCCAGGTGGGGGTCACCAGTGCCGAGGTACAACTGGCCACCGCCCAGAATAATCTAGAAATAGCCATGATGGCCCTGGCGAAGGTGATGGGGAGAGACCTGGCCGAACGCTATGCCTTGACCACGGAGTTTTCTTTCGCCCCGGTGGAAGAAATGGATCTTGATGCTTACCTGGCGGAACTGATGGAAAAAGACGTGACGGTGGTCGGGGCCAGGGAAGGATTGGCTATTGCGGAACTGCAGTTTGAGCAAGTGAAAAAGATGTATACCCCAAATGTGTATACTTATCAGCAAGCCCAATACGATCTCATCGAGGCCCAGCTGAAATACGAGCAGGCCAAAACGGATCTGGTCCAGAATGCCAGGCAAGCCTACCTGAATCTAAAGACGGCGGAAGAGGCTTATCGCTTGCTGGAAGAAAACGTTACGTTTGCGGAAGAGACGGCCAGGTTAGCCGCCCTGCGCTATGAAGCCGGTGTGGCCACCAGGCTGGAAATGGAGCAAGCCTTTGACCGGTTAAACGAGGCGGAGGCCCAAAGACTAGGCATGTTGTATAACTACAACCTGGCCAAAGCCCAATTGCGGTACGGCATCTTCATGGGCAGCGGTGCCGGGACGACGGCCGGTGGAGTGTGAGAGCCATGACCGGTACTCCCGATAAAAAGTCCTCCATCATCCGGGCTGCTTTCCGACTCTTTGCGGAAAAAGGTTTTCACCATACCACGGTGGACGAAATCGCGGCCCTGGCGGGCGTCGGC
This sequence comes from Clostridia bacterium, assembly GCA_012840125.1. NCBI lineage: Bacteria > Bacillati > Bacillota > Clostridia > Clostridia bacterium. Next base: position 11,151 of record DULZ01000020.1, read on the forward strand.
AAAGGCACGGTTTACGAGTATTTTTCCAGCAAGCAGAAGCTCCTGCAGGAAATGCTCCTTTTGGCCAGCGACTACTATTTCAGCGATTTTACCCGCCACATGGAAGGAATTGGGGACCTCAAAGAGAAATTAAAAAGGTTAGTTGAGCTCCATTTTCAGTTTTTTGTGGAACATAGAGATATTGCCCGGGTGGTCCTGTTTGAACACCGCTACATTACCGAAGATCTAGGCGATTTACTGGTGGAAAAGGAAAAGCGCCGCACCGCCTACCTGGCTGAACTGCTGAAGGTTTCGGCGGCCCAAGGGGAAATCCGGCCGGTGAATTTTCAAGTGGCGGCGAAGATGATTACCGGTGCTTTGTGGAATATGGGACTGGAAATGGCTGTATCCGAGGAAGAGACCGCGGGGCCGGAGTTGGCCGGGGAGATCCTGGATATCCTCTGGACCGGGTTGGCGCCGGCGGAAGGAGCTCGCGGATAACCGTTGACAAGGACACAGGGGGAACACACTTCTGTGTCCTTTCTAGTGTTGAGGGGGAACAAACCGGGGCCGTTCTCCGTCAGAAATGTTATGGCTAAGAAGGGAGAGTGCGTTCATGGTGAGTCATCGCCAAAACATATACCGCCTCATCCTGGCTTTCGTCCTGCTCCTGGTTATATTAACCTGTTTTGCTCTCCCTGCCACGGCATTCCCTGATACTGCTGACCACTGGGCGGCGACGGAGATCAACCTGCTGGCGGCTAAAGGGTTAGTCGGCGGCTATCCTGACGGAAGCTTTCGCCCGGAACGAGGTGTGACCAGGGCGGAGTTTGCCCGGCTGCTCATTTCGGCATTGAACATGGATGACAGTGCCTGGGCTTTGGAGACCAGTCACCAGTTGTTCAGGGACGTTCCCGTCGGGCACTGGGCCAGGGTTTATATTCAACTGGCCTGGGAACTCGGCATCGTATCCGGTTATAAAGACGGTACTTTCCGGCCGGATCAGGTGATCAGCCGGGCGGAAATGGTGAGCATGCTGCTGCGGGCTTTAAAATTTGTCGGGCACGGGGACCAGGAAGTGTCCTTTACCGATGAACTGCCCGACTGGGCCCGGGACGGTATCATGCTGGCGGCTAAATGGGGTTTAGTTAACGGCTTTGAGGACGGTACATTCCGGGCCGGGGCGCCGGTGACCCGGGCGCAAGCCGCGGTCTTCTTGAGCCGGATGCTGTCCCAGCGGGGTGCTTTGTATGAAATCTACGGCAATGTTCTGTCGGTGGATGAAAGTACCATTACGCTGGGGATTGAGGGGCAGGTGGCGACGCTGCCCTTGCGGGAAGGGTGTCTTTTTTATGCTGGCGCCCAACAGCTGGACAGGAACGGGCTGGTGAACGAACTGCCCCAGCCTGCCCTGTTGGCGGTGCACCGGGAAGGAAAAGTAGCTTTTGTGCAGCTTTTGGAAGATGCTTTAGACAGCAGCATCAGGATAGCTTATCAGGGTGACGGCACCGGCGCCCAGGTTAATGCTCGCACCGGTGTCAGTTTTATGGAACAGCCCTTGGAGGACGCGGATTTATCCGCCGCTTCCACGGCGGATCCGGCGGCGAGCCTGGCCACCACTAAAAAGGCCATGAACCTGGCCGGTCTTTTGCGGGATGTGAATGTTGACGGCCGGGGACAAATCATCGCTATCATCGACAGCGGGGTGGATCCCGGGCATCCGGACCTCCAGCGGACCACTAACAATAGAACTAAGATTATCGGCTGGCGCAATTTCACCGGTGAAGGAAAAGTAGAGCTGTCCGGTACGGCCCCGGCCGGCAGCAGCGTTCTCTCCCACCAGGGAGTGAGCTACCGCCTGCCCGGGGTTAGCTCAAAAAGCGGCGTACTTAGGTTCGGTTTCTTGGATGAAGAGAGCCAAGGGGTGGACTTCAACCTGGACGGGGATTTAACGGACCGGTTCTTAGTCCTGGCCGTGGACAGCAAAAAGGCCGGGGTTTATGATCTGGTTTTCCTGGATACCCAGGGGGACCGGGATTTAAGCAATGAGACCGGTTTAGAGGCGTATGACCTCAGCAGGGCTTATGCTACCTTCCGGGGGCCCTTCGGCAACAGCTTCAACCTGGTGGTAAGCCATGTTGATCCGGCCGGCACGACGGTGGTCTTTGGTTACGACCAGTTGGGACACGGTACCCAGGTGGCCGGGATAGCAGCCGCCAACGGCGTTATCCAGGGAGTGGCCCCCGGGGCGAGGCTCCTGGTGGCCAAGGTGCTGGACCGGGAGGGAACCACCCAGTGGGAGCAGCTGGCGGAGGCTATTCGCTGGGCGGCGGCGGAAGGAGCCGATGTAATCAACCTGAGCCTGGGCTATTACCGGGATGAAACCGCCGGGAATAACACTTTGACCAAACTGGCGGATGACCTGTCCGAGCAGGGCATCATTTTCACCGTGGCCGCCGGCAATGAAGGGCCGGGTCTAGGGACCCTGGCCACGCCGGGCAATGCCAAGAGCGCTATCAGTGTAGGGGCGTATATCACGCCGGAAATGTGGCGCACGGATTACGGCTACGAAGTTTCTTCCCCCACATTATGGCATTTTAGCTCCGCCGGTCCCAGGCAGGACGGCCTCATGGTGCCCACCGTCGTGGCACCGGGCAGCGCCGTCTCCACCTGGCCTTTGACGGCAGGTAACGGCTACCGGCGGGGGGAGGGGACCAGTATTGCCGCGCCCCATGTAGCGGGTGCCGTGGCGTTGATGCGGCAGGCAGCCGGGGAGCTGGGGTTTGACTTTGACTGGAATGATTTCAAGCAGGCCCTGGCCGCCGGCTCTCAATCCTTGCCCAATATGACGGCGGCAGAGGTGGGTTACGGCGCTTTCGATGCCGGGCGCACCTGGCGGGAGCTGAGGCAGCAGGAGGCTTTTTACCGGCTTTTCCGCGGCTATGCTTATAACCGGCGGCTGGGCTTCGGGGAAGGGTTGTATTCCCGTGAAGTGATGCCGGGGGACGTACCTTATTATGTGATTAACCAGGGCGATCAAGAGCAAATCATCTTCTGGTCTTCCACGGCCGAGTGGTTAAAGCCCTTATTCCAAATGACTTCCCTGCCGGCGGGCGGGCGCCGGGAACTGCCCGTGGAATACGTGCTGCCCCGGGAGCCGGGCCTCTATACGGGCTGGCTGGAAGGGCGCTTGCTCACTTCCACCGGTGCCGACATCCGTTTAATGACCACGGTGATCAAACCCTACCTGCTGCACCGGGAGAACATGTACCGGCAGGAACTGTCCGGGAGTCTGCCGGCCGGGCAATTCAAGCGATACTTCTTTAAAGTTCCTGAGGGGACGGCAGCCATGCAGCTGTCCCTGGCGGTGACCGGCAGCCAAGGCAGGTTTGATGGGCGGGTGCGCTTCCATGTGAACCAGCCCAATGGTGCTCCTTACGGGATGAGTGATTGGGTAGGGTTGGCACCGGCGGGGCAGGCGAGCCAGGGCTGGTCCGGCCTGGTGATTGAACAGCCCCAAGCCGGCATCTGGGAAGTGGTGGTCTACAGTTCGGCTTCCTTGTCTACTTACGGCCGGCGGGATTCCCATTACCGGTTGTCGGTGCAGCTGGCGGGGGTGGATGAGAGCAAGACATCCTCCCGGCCCCTGCCTTACTTGGTCAGTATAGCGCCGAAAGAGCTTGTTCCGGGTGAGCCTAATTACGTGACCGTGCATGTGTTTGACCGGGATACCTTAAGACCTGTTACCGGCATGCTGACCATCAATGAACAGCTGTATCAAGTCAAAAAAGGGCAAGTGACGTTAACGGTGGTGCCCCAGAATCAGGAATTCGTCGTGAACATCCAGATCTAGTGCTAACTTGTGGCTTACGGGAAATACTGTTAGAATGGATGTATTAGTATGCTGGTCCCGCGGGATAAGGAGGCATTTATGCGTAAAGACCCCTTGCAAATTACCTTGGTGGTGCTGTTGATCATTGGGATTGTGTTGTCGGTGGATGTGGGCCTGGCCCGGATCCGGTTGGAAGAGGCCAACCGCCGGGTGGAACTGGCCGTGGAGTACGGTGAAGTCAAAAGATTGGCCCGCTGGTCCGGCCTCTCCACCGGGGCAATGCTAGAGGAACTGGCGGCCCGGGGGGCCACGGGGGTCCTGTTTAAAGAAGAAAACCTCAGCCAATGGGAGGCCCAGAACGTCTCCATCAAATCAGGCGAGGCCATTCTTTTGGAGTACGGCTGGGAGCAGGAACAGGTGCCCCAACTCAACCCCCAGGCTACCTATTTGGTTACCCAGAATGAAAACACTTACCGCCGGCTGGCGGATCAATTACAATACAAAGCACCCGGCTTTCAGGATTTCCAGCATGACGGCGTATACCTCTTGACTTCCACATTAAGTGCCGCCGAACTGCGTTCCCTGGGCCTGGGTTTTGACCGGGAAGGCATCCAGGCGGCCCGCCGGGCCGGGCTCAATATCCTGCTGCAGGTGCAGAACTGGCCCATGGCCTCGCCGGAAGGGGTACAGGCTGTGCTGGCCCAGGCGCTGGCCACGGAAGGGTTGACGGCACTTTTGTTTAACGACGCGGTGCTGCCGGGCTACCCGCGCCACCGGGAGATTTATCGCCAGGCATTGAGCCAGAGCCGGGTGCCGGTGGGGATTATCGAGTTCTTTCCCCAGCAGGGATTAAACCAGCTTATTCTAAACCTGGACAAAAGAGCCGTGCGGGTACATGCCATCGGGGAGCAGGAGATGACCAAGCTTACCCCCGGCAAGGCGGTGGAACGGCTGTGCCTGGCGGCTTCGGAGCGCAATAACCGGATTTTGTTAACCCGTTTCTTTTTCCGCCCGGAAGTGAATGACTGGACGGCATACAACCTGGACTATATCGCCTCTTTGTCCGGGGCATTGGTGAAGGAAGGGTTTAGCTTAGGCCAGGCGGAGCCCTTCGGCACCCTGCGGGCATCCAGGCTTAACCTGCTTTGGATTGGTCTGGCGGTGCTGGCGGGAGGAGTGATGCTTCTTGCTAAATTCATCGCCCGGCGCTGGGCTTTGCTGCTGGGCGCTCTAGGGGCGGCGGCCTGGGTGGGGCTTTTGGCCTTAGGGCTGGCAGGGCCGGGGCGGCTCATGATGGCCCTGGCGGCGACGGTTGTTTTCCCCAGCTTATCGCTCATGACCTTTATCCGGCCCCAGCGGGCGGGGCTGGTGGAGAGCATTGGGCTGTGGCTCAAGACATCCCTGTTCTCCCTGGTGGGAGCGGTGCTGCTGGTGGGACTGCTGGCTGATGTGAGCTTTATGTTGAAGTTGGACCAGTTCCGGGGCGTGAAAATCGCCCATATCCTGCCCCTCATCATCCTGGTGCTCTTTTGCTGGTACCGGCAGGAAGGGAAACACTGGCGGAAGAGCTTGCAAAGCCTCTGGCAATCCCATATCTCCGTCGGGTGGACAACCATTGCCGCAGTCCTGGCCCTGGGACTCCTCATTTATGTGTCCAGGACGGGCAATGAATCGGCAGCGGTGAGCAGCCTGGAGCTGCAGATTAGATCCCTTTTGGATCAATGGCTGGTGGTGAGACCGCGGACGAAAGAGTTTCTCATCGGTCACCCGGCGCTGTTGCTGCTGTTTTACCTGGGCTACCGGCATCAATACCTGCCGGTGATGATTCTGGGGGCCATTGGCCAAATTTCCCTGGTGAATACCTTTGCGCACGTGCACACCCCGGTTTTGATCTCCTTGTTCCGCGCTCTTAACGGCTTGTGGCTGGGGCTGGTCATCGGGGTGCTGGTGATTGCCGGTTACCGCTTAATCGCCAGATTAGGGGAGCGGGTGGACAATGGGTAAGCGGATAGTGATTTCCGGTTATTACGGGTTTAACAATGTGGGGGATGAAGCAGTCTTGTTCAGCATGCTGCGGACTCTGCGGGCCCAGCGGCCGGACTTGAAAATCACGGTGCTGTCCCAGGACCCGGAGAAGACCGCCAGGGCTTACGGGGTCCAGGCGGTCAACCGCTGGCGGCTGAAAGAAGTATGGCAGGCTTTGCGGCAGTGCGACCTTTTCATCAGCGGCGGCGGGAGTTTGTTACAGGATGTTACCAGCTCCCGGAATGTATTCTACTATTTGGGCCTGGTCCAGCTGGCGAAGCTGTTGGGCAAGAAAGTGTTTTTTTATGCGCAAGGCGTCGGCCCCATTTCCCGGAAGCTGAGCCGGGAGGTCATGCGCCGGGTGGTGAATCAGGTGGACCTGGTTACCGTGCGGGATGAAGATTCGAAAAGGCTCCTTTTGGAGTTGGGGGTCACCAAGCCGGAGATCCTGGTGAAAGCCGATGCGGTCCTGGGGCTCTACGCCAAAGAGATGGACCGCCAGCCGGGCCTGAAATACCTGGCCAAAAATGAGGTGCAGTTGGGGGAGGGTGCTCCGCCCATCATCGGGATTTCCGTGCGGGACTGGCACCAGTTTCAAGGTTATAAGAAAGCCGTGGCGGCAGTGGGGGACCGGTTGGTCCGGGAGGGCTACCAGGTGGTCTTCTTACCTTTCCATTTTCCCGATGATATCGCCCCTTCCAGGGAAATCGCCAAGATGATGGAGGAACCGGCGGTGGTGATCCGGGATGAGCTGGGGGTGGTGGAGATGCTGGGCTGCCTAAGCGCCATGCATCTTTTAATCGGCATGCGGCTCCATGCCTTGATCATGGCCGGGGTGATGGGAGTCCCTATTGTCGGTATCTCTTATGATCCAAAGGTGGACGCCTTCATGAAAGCCGTCGGCCAGCCGGTGGCAGGCCGGGTGGAGACCCTGGCTGCGGAGGTGCTGGCCGGCGAAGTGGACAGGATTTTAGCCAACCGCGAGACAGTAACGGCGCAGCTGGCGGAAGCCGTTGGGGCGCTGCGGGTAGAGGCGCGGGATACCGGGCGCCTGGCCCTGCAGCTGCTGCAAGAGCAGCCTTGAGTTTAAGGGGGACGGATATGAGGTTTTGGACGAAGCAGTTTTGGCAAAAAATTACCGGTGTACTGCTGGCTTGGGGGTTAGTGAGTTTCCTGGCGCCTCCCGGGATTTTCGGTCAGGTGACGGAACCAATCCCCGCCCCGAAAGTGGAGTTGGAGCTGCTCCAGGAAGCGGACGTGGCTGCAGGAGTGAAGCATTATACATATCGCGGGACTCTGGCCGATGGGGAACCCATCATGGTGCAGGTGATTGAGGCGGATTTACTAAATCCGGAAGTGGAAGTAAAACCGGTGGCGGCTCAAACAGGGAATTACGGTAAGCGGGAGGCGGTGGCTTCCCTGGGCGCCCGCAGCGGGGCCGTGGCTGCGGTCAACGGCGGTTTTTACAGTACCTCCGCTCCCTACACTCCGGTAGGGAGCCTGGTCATAGACGGCAAGTTGGAAGCGGCCTCTTCCATTTGGCGCACTTCTATGGCTTGGCTGGAGGAAGGAAGAATTGTCTTCGGTTATTTTAACCTGGAAGATTACCCGGTGGTGTCCGATGAAATCCAGCAGGTCACTTACACGCCGGGCATTAAGCACTTGATTACCGGGGGGCCCCTGCTGGTCGAGGGAGGCAAACCCGTTTACCAGTATCACCTGGAAGGATTGGCCGGGAGCCTGGCTGCCCGGCATCCTCGCACGGCGGTGGGCGGCAACCAGGCCGGCCGCCTGTTCTTGGTGACGGTGGACGGCCGGCAGCCCGGGGTGAGTGTAGGCGTGACCTTTGAGGAATTGTCCCTGCTCATGATCCGGCTGGGGGCCGAGATGGCCATGGGGCTGGACGGCGGGGGTTCCACCACGGCCTGGGTGAACGGCCGGGTCGTTAACCAGGTGAGTGAGGGCAGCCAGCGGCTGGTGGCCAACGCCCTGGTGGTCCGGTCCGGCATTGCGGTCTTTATCGACGGCAAGAGAGTATATTTCGATGTGCCGCCGCGGGTGGAACAAGGCCGCACCCTGGTACCCCTGCGGGCCTTTTTTGAAGGGCTGGGGGCCGCCGTGGACTGGCACGGTGATACCCAGACCATCACGGCCCGGAAGGACGGCTTGGAGGTCCGGCTGCAGGTGGGGGTCGGGGAAGCCCTGGTCAACGGCACGCCGGTCCCCCTGGATGTACCGGCCAGGATTGAAGAGGGCCGGACCCTGGTGCCGCTCAGGTTTGTCAGTGAAGCGTTCGGGGCGGAGGTTGTGTGGGATCCGGCGAAGATCATTACGATTTCTTCCGGGGGGAGGCTGGGTCAATGAAGAAGCGAAACTGGACCGTCATTATTTGCGCAGCTCTGCTCATCTGCATGCTGGCGCCCGTGGAACTCCTGGCTGCTTTGCCCCCGCGGGTGGTTTGGGAATACTCCACCACCCAGTCTTTCGTGGGCTTTGTGAGCCTTACGCCCCATGGGACGCTCCTCATAGCCGAAAACGGCCCTTATGAACCAAAAGTACGGGAGCTTGGCCCCCAGGGAGAGGTTCTCTGGGAATACGGTCCCGTGCAGGCAAACAGCGCCGTAATGCTGGCCGGCGGGAACGTCTTGATTGCCGACAGCGGGGCTCCCGGCTATCCCCTCAAGCCCAGGGTGATGGAGGTGGACGGGCAGGGTCAGGTCCGGTGGAGTTACGAGTTCAGCCACCGGGGGGACAGCCCGCGGCTGGCCGTGGCGGCCGCCGAGGGCCGGTTTCTGGTGGTCCTGCCGGACCGGGTAGTGGAAATAGACCGTCAAGGAAAAGTTTACTGGCATTATGAGGGACTGCTTTATCCAGTCTGGGCGGAGCGACTGCCCGACGGCAATACGTTAATCGTGGACCGGGGTTTTTACGGCGGGCAGGTGCTGGAAGTTGACCCGTCCGGTACGGTGGTTTGGAGTTATGGCGATTACGGCGCCCCCGGTCAAACCGGGATCTTGTCCCGGCCCGTCTGGGCCACCCGGTTACCTGACGGCAGCACCCTGGTCAGCGACCGGGGCAGGGCTTGCCTTTTAAAGATTACCGGTGAAACGGCCGAGGTGGTCAACCAGTGGTCTGAGGTGTTAAGCAGCGTACCGGTGGCGGACCGGTGGGTGGCGCTGCCGGATTTGGACAGGGGCCGGGTCTATCTCAGCGTAACCCTGAGCAGCGGGCGTTCGGTGCTCTGGCTGGTGGACCGGGAAATCCGCACCCTGGTGTGGGGAGAGCCGGTACGGTTCCAGGTGCCGCCGGTGCTGCTGGAGGAAGGGCTGTACGGCGGGGCCCGGGAACTGGTGGAATTGCTGGGAGGCCGGGTTACCTGGCAAGCCGATACCAAGGAATTAGAAATCCTGCACCGGGACCGGCAGGCCGTGCTGCGGGCGGACAGCCGGGAAGCCCTGGTAGACGGGGAAAAGGTACACCTGGCACCGCCCAAAATCTTCGGCGGTACCGCCCTGGTACCCCTGGAATTCCTCAGGGACTATTTCGGGCTGGAGTACCGCTGGGATCCGGAGGCCAGGGAGCTGGATCTTACGCCGTAGCCGGAAGAGAAGGAGAAAGTTCATGTTTCGCGCCGCATTAGTCATCTTGGTTTTGAATTTGCTCAGCCGCCTGCTGGGTTTTGTGCGGGACGCGGTCATCACCTGGCAGTTCGGCGCCGGCGGTATGACGGATGCCTACCTGGTAGCTTACACCATTCCCTATGCCCTGGAGGCGGTGCTGGGGATGTCTTTTGTCACCGTGATCGTGCCGGTGCTGACCAGGTACCTGGTGCAGGGGGAGCGGGAAGAAGGGAGCCGGGTGGCCTCGGCGGTGGTGAGCGGTACCGGCTTGCTCCTAGTTTTTCTTACCGCCCTGGGCCTGGTGCTGGCCCCGGTACTGGTGCAGGCCCTGGCGCCTGGTTTTGCCCCGGACAAATTGGCTTTGACGGTGGAGCTGACCAGGATCATGTTTCCCTCTATTATCTTTATGGGCTTGGGCTTGATGCTGTCGGGGATTTTGAATGCCCACAAGCGTTTTGCTTTGCCTGCCGTTGCTCCTGCTCTAGTCAACCTGGTCATCATCCTGGCGGTGGTGTGCTTCGGTTCCCGGTACGGGATTAAGGGACTGGCGGTGGGGACCCTGGTGGGTTTTGCCTGCTCCTGCCTGGTCCAACTGCCCGGCATGGGCCGCCTGGATTTGCGGCTGGGGTGGGTGCTGGATTTCCGGCACCCGCAGGTGAGGCAGATGATTAAAGCCATCATCCCGGTGACTTTTGCTACCGGGGTGAACCAGGTGAACCTGGCGGTGAACCGCTTTTTTGCCTCCGGGCTGGCCGCCGGGAGCATCACCGCCCTGGACTTGGCTAACCGGGTGATGAACCTGCCCCTGGGGGTTTTTGCCGCCGCTGTGGCTACGGCGGCTTTTCCCGCCATGGCGGAAAAGGCCGCCCGGGACGACGGCCCAGGCTTGGCCCGGGAATTCACTTCCGCCTTGCGGCTGGTCTGTTTAACCATGCTGCCCTGTACCGTAGGGCTGGCGGTACTGCGGGAGCCGGTGATCCGGCTGCTTTTTGAAAGGGGCGCCTTTCAAGGGGAAGCCACCGGCATGACCGCCGGGGCCCTGCTCTATTTTTCCCTGGGCCTCTTGTTTCTAGGCGGCATTTACCTGCTCACCCGGGCCTATTATTCCCTGGGCGACTTAAAAACCCCCGCCCGGGTGGGCCTGGTGGCGGTGGCCTGCAACCTGGTATTTAGTATTATACTGCTGCCCTTTTTGGGGCACCGGGGCTTGGCTTTCGCCAATACCCTGGCGGCGCTGGTGAATGCCGGCCTGCTGTACTACCTCCTGGGGAAACGGATCCCCCTCAGGGAGCAAGGCAGTTTGGCGGCGCCCCTGGGGAAAATGGGAGGTGCCGCTCTGGTCATGGGCCTGGTGGTGGACCGGGGACTGCACTTTCTGGGGCCGGCAGGAGAACCGTCTTCCTTCCTCCTGCAGCTGCTTCTTTTATTACTGCTGGTCGCTGTAGGAGGTGCGGTTTACGGGGCTTTGGTGCTCCTTTTAGGCGTGGAGGAAGGGAAAAAACTGCTGTCCCTGGTGAAACTATCCAGAGACAAATAAAGGATTTCCGCCCCCGGTGGCGAATAAGATCGTTTTGAGTAGATGAATCACGGGAGGGCTGCCATGTTAGATAACCGCGAAATTCAGCAAATCATCCCGCACCGGTACCCGTTCTTGCTGGTGGACCGGATTGTGGAACTGGCAGAAGGCAAAAGAGCCGTCGGGATCAAAAATGTAACTGTGAATGAGCCTTTTTTTATGGGCCATTTTCCTGGTTACCCGGTGATGCCCGGGGTGCTGATCATGGAAGCGCTGGCTCAGGTAGGCGCCGTGGCTCTGCTCAAAATGCCTGAATTCCAGGGGAAGCTGGCTTTTCTGGCCGGTTTGGAAAACGTGCGTTTCCGCCGCCAAGTGGTGCCGGGGGATGTGCTGCGGCTGGAGGTAGAGCTCACCAAACTGAAGGGCCGCGTGGGTAAAGGCCTGGGACGAGCTTACGTGGGGGAAGAACTGGCAGCTGAAGGCGAGATCTTGTTTGCGGTGGAAAAGTAAGACTTGTACCGGTTGCGCACAAGGTTTACAATGTTAAGGAACGCTTTCTTGGGAGAAGGAGAAACATTGGAGGCGATGGCCTTTGTGGTGGAAATTGATGCTGGGAGTGTTAGCCGCTTTTCTTTTGACCTGGCTGGTTACTCCATGGATTAAGAAATTAGCCGTCCGCTGGGGCGCTTTGGATAAACCGAATGGGCGTAAAGTACACCGGCGCGTGATGCCGCGCATGGGCGGGGTGGCCATGTACCTGTCCTTCGCGGCGGTGGTGCTGGCCACGCAGCCGTTAAACAACTTGGTGCTGGGACTCTTGGTGGGAGCCACCTGGATTATCATCTTGGGCATCCTGGATGATATCAAAGGGCTTTCCGCCAAAGTGAAGCTGGTGGGGCAGATCGCCGGGGCAGCTATTCTGGTGGCTTTCGGTTACCGGGTGGAGTTCATCACCAATCCTTTCAGCGACGGCCTGCTCATGCTGGGCAAACTGGCGGTGCCCTTGACCATCCTGTGGGTAATCGGGGTGACCAATGCCATTAACTTGATCGACGGCCTGGACGGCCTGGCCGCCGGGACGTCTGGGATTGCCGCGTTGACCATGGCCGCCGTGGTAGTCTCCGAATACACCCTCAACGGCAGTTTAGGCGATATTTCCTGGTTGGTGATCAGCCTGGCCCTGATCCTGACCGGCAGTATTGCCGGTTTCCTGCGGTATAATTTTCACCCGGCCCAGATCTTTATGGGGGACAGCGGTTCCATGTTCTTGGGCTTTACCCTGTCCGCCTTGGCCATTGCCGGCTTGACCAAAGGAGCGACGGTGATTTCCGTTTTCATCCCGATTGTGATCCTTGGTATTCCCATTTGCGATACGCTTTTTGCCATTGTGCGCCGTTTTCTCAACCAGCAGCCGATTTTCCAGCCGGATAAGCATCACCTGCATCACTGCCTGCTGGAAAAAGGGCTGTCCCACAAGCAAACGGTGGTCACCATTTACGGTATCAATGTCCTGCTGGGCATTAGTGCCGTCCTGTTAACCAGGTTAAACAACGACCAGGCGATTATGCTGCTGATCGGGTTGGCCTTCTTGGTTCTGGTAGGGGCAAACCGGTTAGGTGTAACCGGTGCCGGTACGGTGACCGGCCAGGTGGAAGAAAGACGGACGAGCTTACCCCGTTAGACTGAGAGGTGGCGATGGTAGTGCCTAGTAGAGCGGTGATGATAGGAGTTGTGGTTATCAGTGTGGCCATTGCCGGTTTTGCGGCGGGCAGTTTTGCCGGTGCGTATATGGCCGGGGAACCGGGAACCGAGTATGATCCGCTGGTGGCGGAGAGTTATCTCCAGGAAGCGGTGACCCAGGCCGCGGGGGAACTGCAGGCGGAAATTGTAGCGCTGCAAGAAGAAATCGAGGCCCTGCGTAAGAAGGTGGACGACTTGGAGCGGAAGGCTGCGTCCTCTGCCGCTGCCACCAGTGCCAGCCGGGCCCAGAGCAGCAGTAGCGGCAGCCAAGCCCGGAGTTCTTCCGGCGGCGAGGAAAGCGCCGTTGCCGGTGTACCCAAGCAACCCGGCAAAACCGGAGTAGTTAAGGCCGCCGCCGGAGCCAACCTGCGTACCGGACCCAGTACGGAATACGAGACCATTACGGCGGTAGCCCATCAAACCAGGGTGGAGCTGATCGCCAGCATGGACGGCTGGTATGAGGTTAAATTGGCCGATGGGACGAAGGGATGGATTTTCGGCGAGTTAATCGAACTTGACTAACCAGTACGACACAGGGGGATAATTCTTCTGTGTCATTTTTATTGCCGGCATCGACTGCCGCAAATACCACGATCGTTCCGGTTTCAGACTGTAGACAAAAGAGCGTTCGGTGCTAATCCCAGGGCTGGGGAGCGAGGGAGCCCTTAACGGTAGTCAGTCATCAGGCGGCGGGCGTCGGGATGTGTTTCTATTGCCCCTAGGCATAGACCGCCAGGCCTATTAAAACCCGAAAGGATGACATGCACGCCTGACGACTGGCGGCTGAAGTCTGGTGAACGTGGTTGGCTCATCCCCAAATAGGGCTCCTTGCAGCCGGCAATTAACACCGAACGCCAGAGGAGCAGTTTATTAACAAGCTGCGACCGTTCCGGTCTTGATGAAACCGCCGGGTTTGGTTTGCTCTGCCGGAGCGGCCCGGCATGCATGAGAAAAAGCCGTGAGAAAGGAGATCCAAAGTGAAAGCTCATCTCATCTGCAGCGGTACCGAATTGTTGCTGGGACAGACGCTGAATACCAATGCCCAATACCTGGGGCAGGAGCTGGCGAAGCTGGGAATTGATCTCCATGAAATAGTTACGGTGGGGGATAACCTGCACCGGTTAAGTGACGCCATCCGCCGCGGCGGGGAAAAAGCCGGCCTGGTGCTGGTCAGCGGGGGGCTGGGCCCGACGGAGGATGACTTGACCAGGGAAGCCCTGGCGGAAGCACTGCAGGTGCCCCTGGTATATCACCGGGAGGCGGAGGCCGTGGTGACCAGGTTCTTCCAGGGCCGGAGCCTGCCGGTACCGGAAGTGAACCGGAAGCAGTTTTGCGCCCCGCCGGGGGCCAGGATTCTAGACAATCCTTTCGGCACTGCCCCCGGTATCTATTACGAGTACGGGGACCGCATTTACGTGCTCCTGCCGGGACCGCCCCGGGAATTGCAGCCCATGTTTGAGCACGAACTGCTGCCCTTGCTGAAACCTTTGTCCGCCGGGCAGGTCATCTTGTCCCGGGTGGTGAAAGTGGCCGGGTTGGGAGAGCCGGCGGCGGAAGCCAAAATTAAGGACCTGCTTCATTCCGCCAATCCCACCGTGGCACCCACGGTGAAGCGGGGGGAAGTGCACTTCCGCATTACCGCCAAGGCCCGGGGGATCGAGGAGGCTAAGCAGCTGATCCGGCCGGTGGAAGCGGCCATTTACGAGCGGCTGGGTGACTACATTTTCGGCAAAGACGAAGAAACCATTGAGGAAGCGGTCGCCAAGCTGTTGTGGGATCAGGGGCTGACCATTGCCGTGGCGGAATCCTGCAGCGGCGGCCTGCTGGCCCACCGGTTGACGAATGTCTCCGGCAGTTCAGCCTATTTCCAGCTGGGTACGGTGGTTTATCACAACCGGTGGAAAGAGGAACTGCTGGACGTGCCGGGGGATGTGCTGGCGGAGAAAGGCGCCGTCAGCCCGGAAACGGCGGAGGCCATGGCCAGGGGCATTAGGGCAATAGGGGGAACGGATATCGGCATCGGCATTACCGGCATTGCCGGCCCCCTGGGAGGTACGGAGGAAAAACCTGTCGGTTTGGTGTATTTAGGCCTGGATTTCCGGGGGCAGGTGAAAGTCTGGCGGGAAAACTGGGTAGGGAGCCGCTGGGACATCAAATGGATGACCAGCCAGTGGGCTTTAATGAAGCTCTATCAGGCCCTGCGGCAGGGAGGAATTCCTGAGTGAAGGCGGCCCATCCGGTGCATACTAATACCGAGGCTTGCTTAGGGAAGGTGTTGGTATGCATCAGTGGAGAGCGCTTGTCATCGAGGGGCTTGCTGTTGTACTCTTCATTGCTTTTGCCTTTGTCTTGTTAAATTATCTCAGCCACAGGCAAAGGGTATGAGGTGGCTATGGGCATCGCGGAAGTCATCATCCAGACCGCCCTGGCTTTTTCCGCCATTTTTTTATACGCGCGGCTTTTAGGTAAACAGCAAGTCGCCCATTTATCCGTGTTTGAGTATATTACCGGCATTACCTTCGGCAGCATCGCCGCTACCCTGGCGGTACAAAGGGGTGCCGGGGAAACGGTCTATCATTTTTTGGGTTTGACCGTTTTCTTTCTGCTTACTTACATGATGAATCATTTCATGATCCTGAGCCGGCCCGCCCGGAAGCTGATGCTGGGCGAGCCTACCATTGTCATCTACCAGGGAAAGATCTTGGAAAACAACATGAAACTCATGAATTATACCCTAGATGAATTGATGATGCAGCTCCGGGAGAAAGGATATTTTGATCCCGCCAAAGTGGAGTATGCCATCCTGGAAAGCAACGGCGGCTTAAGCGTGCTGCCTAAGAGCCAGTACCGCCCGGTCACTCCCTTGGATTTAAACCTGCCCACCCCTTATGAGGGGATGGCGACGGAGATTGTGGTGGACGGGCAAGTGGTTTATCAAAACCTCATCCAAAACCACCGGGATGATGCCTGGTTGTTGGAAGAGCTCCGGAAACAAGGTATCAAGGATCTGAATGAAGTGGCCTTTGCCTGGCTCAGTTCCGACGGTGTCCTCCATGTGGATAAAGTAAAAGATGAGCTGGGCACCCGGCCGGTAGACCCCACGGATATACCGGAAAGCTCTTCCGTCACCCGCGGCAAAAGCAAGTAGACTGCTGCGGGTAAAGACAGGGGGTCCCGCCGCCCCGTGCCGGTTTGCTTTTGGTACCTGGGCCGGAGCCGCTGCATATGATGGCACTACTGGTTAAAGGAGGCCGGCCTATGGAGTGGGTACTCAAGGTGTTGCCCCTGGGAGGCATCGGCTGTTGTCTGGTAGTGCTTTTGGCGGCGGTCGCCTGGCGGAGGCGGCTGCACAGGGGTGAGACGGTACCGGATTTGCCCCCCTTGATCCTGATTTTCCACGACTATGTGGACGGGGTGGAGGTCCTGGTGCGGTGGCTGCTATGGCAGCGATGGTGGCGGGATTGTTCTCGCCCCCTCTTGATCGGGCTGGAGGGCAGGGGGAATTCCTCCTGTGCAGAAATGCAGGCCATCCTGTGGCGGCTGCAGCGGGAATCCCAGTCCTTTCACCTGCTGCCTGCCGCGGGAATTCCTGAGCAGCCAACTGGGAGCGGGGATCTGGTGCTGATTGGGGCTGATACCGGGGTTTCCTGGGATACCCTCAAAGCCATGCTGGAGAACCCAGCCTTTGCAAGTCCCATGGTAAGGAGGAATTGGGACGGCGGCGGCAAATAAATGGAATTATGGATACATATCTCTTGGCAAACGTCCGGCAAGTCTTGCGCCATTGTATTGAGGGCCTGACCACCCTCCTTTATCCCCCGGCGCTCAGCTGTCCCTTATGCCGGGAGGCACTGCCCCGGGAGGGGTTTTTGTGCGAAAAGTGCCGCCTTTTGCTGGAATTGTGGCGGGCGGAGCCTCACTGCCGCCTTTGCGGGCGTTCAGTGGATAAAGCCGGGGAGCTGTGCCCGGATTGCCGCCGGCAGCCCCCGCTTTTTGTGGCGGCCAGGGCGGCGGCACCTTACGACGGCGTTTTTCGCCAGGCCGTCCACCGGTTGAAATTCCGGGGCGAACAATTCCTGGCCGGGCCCCTGGGGAAGCTGATGGCCCAGGTGGTGGCGGCGGAACCTTTATACCGGGAGGTCCAACTGATCGTGCCGGTGCCCCTCCATCCCCGCCGCCTCAAAGAGAGAGGGTTTAATCAAAGTGCTTTGCTGGCCCAGGAGTTGGGCCGGCAGCTGGGCCTGCCTTGCCGGGAGGCGCTGCGGAAGCAAAAAGATACCTTGGACCAGGTGGGCTTAAGGCGAGGGGAGCGGCTGGCGAACCTGGCCGGGGCTTTTAGCGTGTCCCAGCCCGCCCTCATCCGGGGAAAATATGTTTTGCTGGTGGATGATATTTTTACCACCGGCAGTACCGCCGTTCATTGTACCGAAGCCCTGTTGAGGGGAGGCGCGGTACGGGTGGCGGTCATTACCTGGGCGACCGGCGCTAATTAGAAGACGAAAGATTTCGACAACTTGATCCCTTATTTTTCCTGCCGCGACACGGTTCGCAGCTCTCCACAAGTCTGTCCACAACAAAAAGCTTATTCTTTCAAGTTATGAACAGGTTTATCCACATTATCCACAGCTTTTTTGCCCACCGGGGAACAGACAAGAAACGGTTTTCGACATCAAGAATTTACAATAATTTCCATTTAATTCGGGGAGAAGGTTGCTCCAATCTTCTATTGATTAATTATGCAGGGGGTTGTATAATTAATTGGGTTAACAAAAGCACAAGCAGAGGAGGTAGCTTAAGTTGCGTTGGGGGAGAAATAGATTACTGGTGCTGCTGTTGGTACTGGGGTTGACGGTTGCATTGGTAGGATGTGGAGGCGGCGGCACGGCAACGCCGCAGGGCAGCGGCGGCGACGGTGCGGCTTCGCAAGGCGGCGAAAAGGTATACATTGTAGGGACAGAACCTACTTTCCCTCCCTTTGAATACATCGATGAGAATACGGGAGAAATCGTAGGCTTCGATATCGACCTGATCAAGGCCATTGCGGACGCTGCCGGTATTAAAGTAGAGGTACAGTCCTTAGGGTTTGATGGCTTGATCCCGGCACTGCAGGCCGGTAACATCGATATCGTTATTGCCGGTATGACGGTGAACGAGGAACGGGCCCAGGCCGTGGATTTCGGTCCCAGTTACTGGGAAGCATACTTGCAAATCGCCGTAACCGCTGACAATGACGAGATCAAGTCAGTGGAAGACCTAAAAGGCAAGACGGTGGGGGTACAGATCGGCACCACCGGGGCCTTTAAAGCAGAAGAATTAAAAGAACAGGGCATTGTCAAGGAAGTCAAGACCTATAATACAGTTGACGTCATCTTCTTGGAATTGATGCAGGGTACCATTGATGCGGTGATCAATGACTTGCCGGTGACGGAAGCCTACATGGCCCGCAATCCCGGGAAAATTAAACTGACCGGCGAACCTTTCGAAGGTGAGGAGTACGCCTACGCGGTGGCCAAGGGGAATGCAGAACTGCTGGAGAAATTGAACGCCGGTTTGGAACAAGTCAAAGCCGACGGTACCTTTGATGAACTGGTATTGAAGTATTTCGGCGGTGAGTAAACACGAGCATGCGTAACTTTCAGTTACGCATGTTTGCTTAAATGGTATGATACCTGGCAAAGTTGGTGAGACATTTTGCATTTGTTAAATACTTATATCACGCACCTGACCAAGGCTGCTCCCGCGTTACTGCAGGGAGCTCTCTTAACAATTGAAATCACTGCCCTGTCGGTGTTGATGGGCACCGTTATCGGTTTGGTGGTCAGCTTGTGCCGCCTGTCCCCCAACCGGCTTTTAGCCAGGCTGGCCGCGGTCTATGTGGATGTGATTCGCGGGACGCCTCTTTTGGTACAGGTATTCATCATCTATTTCGGCATTCCCAAGCTCTTGAGTGATATCCTGCAGCAGCCGGTGCGTATCGCCCCCATCGCTGCGGCCATTATCGCCTGCAGCATCAACAGCGGGGCCTATGTGGCGGAAATCTTCCGGGCGGGCATCCAGTCCATTGAGAAAGGGCAAATGGAAGCGGCCAGGTCCCTGGGGATGACCCGGGGGCAGGCCATGCGCTACGTGATCTTGCCCCAGGCTTTTCGCCGGGTGGTACCTCCCCTGGGGAATGAGTTTATTGCTCTAATGAAAGATACTTCCATTCTGTCCGCCATCGGGGTGGAGGAGTTGGTCCGCAAGGGACAGCTCTACGTGGCGGCCACATTCCAATCTTTCCCTATTTATATAGGCATTGCGCTGGTTTACCTGGTGTTGACCCTGACCATTTCCCGCTGGGTAGCTTATACGGAAAGGAGGCTGGGGGTGAAAAATGATCAGAGTTGAAGGACTGCACAAGCATTTCGGCGACCTAAAAGTGCTCAACGGCATCGACTGTGAAGTCAAGCCGCAAGAGGTAGTAGTGGTGATCGGCCCCAGCGGTTCCGGTAAAAGTACTTTCCTGCGGTGCCTGAATCAACTGGAGGTGCCTACCCAGGGGCGGGTATTTCTCGACGGGGTGGAAGTAACGGATCCCAAGTGCGATATCAATCAGGTACGGCAGCGGGTGGGCATGGTCTTCCAGCGGTTTAACCTGTTTCCCCACATGAATGTGCTGCAAAACATCTGCCTGGCGCCCGTCAAGGTGAAGGGATTATCTCCTGAGGCTGCGGAGCACATCGCCCTGGACCTGCTGCGCAAGGTGGGGCTGCAGGATAAAGCCAAGGCCATGCCCGATGAGCTTTCCGGCGGCCAGCAGCAGCGGGTGGCCATTGCCCGGGCTTTGGCCATGCAGCCCAAGGTGATGCTTTTCGATGAGCCCACCTCCGCTTTGGATCCGGAGATGGTGGGGGAAGTCCTGGCGGTGATGAAAGGGTTGGCCCGGGACGGGATGACCATGGTGGTGGTTACCCATGAGATGGGATTTGCCCGGGAAGTAGCGGATCGGGTCATTTTTATGGATGAAGGGGTTATTGTGGAAGAAGGAAGGCCGGAGGAGATTTTCCGGAACCCGCAGCATCCCCGGACCCAGGCTTTTTTGAGCAAGATCCTGTAAAGGGGCGGCAGCACCATTCCTCCTTTTCCTGACACCTTTTCCAGAAATGATTGACACGTAACCATGCCTGTGGTACACTTAGTATACTTGTGGTCTCCTAGCCCGCAAGAGTTTATGTTAGGAGGAATGGTTAATGCTAGGGAAAGTCAAATGGTTCAATCAAGAAAAAGGTTATGGGTTTATCGAAAGAGAAGGCGGGTCTGATGTCTTCGTGCACTTCTCTGCCATCCAGGAAGAAGGTTTCAAGACATTGGTGGAAGGGCAAGAGGTGGAATTCGAGATTGTCGAAGGTCCCCGCGGTCCCCAAGCTGCCAATGTTGTTAAATTATAAAGGTTTATAATTTAACAGCCGGCCCCTTACTTATGCGGTAAGGGGCCTTTGTAATTAAATGGAATTTCATCCAAAGAAAGGGGCATAATAGGAGTAAACTTGACCGGCAGGATTTTTCCTGCGGGCGCTGAATCTATTTATAAAAGCCCGAAAGGAGCGGATCTGTCTATGAGAATTTCCGTCCGAGGAAAGAACATTGAAGTAACTGACGCTCTGCGGCAACAAGCCGAGAAAAAGCTTAGCAAGTTAGACCGGTACCTGGATCCGGAGACCGAGGCGCAGGTGACTTTCAGCATAGAAAGAGAATCCCATGTGGTAGAAGTCACTATTCGTTTAAATGGATATATTTTAAGAGGCGAGGAAGCCACCGCCGATATGTATGCTTCCATCGATTTGGTCATAGACAAATTGGAAAGACAAATCCGCAAATATAAGACGAAGCTGGCTAGAAAGGTGAAGAACCCGGGGCTGAAGGAATTGGCCGCCCAATTCTCCGACGAGGTGGAAGAGGAACCCAAAGTTTTGCGGACCAAGCGTTTCCCCATCAAGCCGATGGCGGTAGAAGAAGCGATTATGCAGATGAATATGCTGGGACATAGTTTCTTCGTTTTCTCCAATGCGGAAACGGAGGAGGTCAACGTAGTCTACCGCCGCAAGGACGGGAACTACGGTTTAATTGAACCTGAGGTGTAGCGAGGAGGCCGTTTAGGCCTCTTTTTTGGTTCGCATCTTTTCCCGGGGTGCATATAGTATAACACCATGAAAACCCCGGGAGGTGCACCTATGACCGCAGGACACTGGTTGTATCTTTTAGGCATCATCGTCGTGGTGATCACCATGGTGCTGCGACGAAATGTATTGATCCCTTGCATTGTTTTTACCCTGCTCTTGGGTTGGAACTACTTCGGCAGTTTCAGCAAGGGCATCCAGACGATTTTCAATGCCAGCATCGTGGCGGGCAGCGATTTGCTGGGCATCTTCATGATCATCGGCCTCATGGTGGCTTTGCTGAAATCCCTCAGTGCCAACGGGGCGGATGAATTGATGGTAGTCCCCTTAAAGAGGTTAATGGTGAGTCCTTTTATCAGTTACTTAGTGATCGCCGGCACCACTATTCTGGTGTCCATGTTTTTCTGGCCCACGCCGGCGGTACCTTTGGTTGGGGCTTTGCTGGCCCCGGCCGCTATCCGGGTTGGTTTGTCCCCCATGCTGGCGGCCATGGCGGTGGCCATTGCCGGCCAGGGGCTGGCTCTGGGGGGTGACGTCATCATTCAAGGTGCGCCGGGACTGACCGCCGCCTCGGCAGGGGTTCCCACGGAACTGGTTACTTTTAAGGGAGGAGTGCTTT
The DNA here is from genome assembly GCA_012840125.1 of Clostridia bacterium. Classification (NCBI taxonomy): domain Bacteria; kingdom Bacillati; phylum Bacillota; class Clostridia; species Clostridia bacterium. The sequence continues at coordinate 32,638 of DULZ01000020.1, forward strand.
CCCTGATTGCCGGTGTCATCGCTTTAATCCTCGCATACCTGGGCGGAAGGCAAGACATCGGGCGCGGTCAGGTGCCGGGAAACACCGGCGGCATGAACCCGGCGGCCGGGGTGAAGAGTTGGACCCCCGGTGAAAGGACCAAAGGGAAGACCTTGCTGCTCCTGCTGGGCATTTCCATGGCCTATGTTATCTTTGCCATGTTCCGCTTCAATCTCCGGGGCGGCGACGCTTCCGCCATGCTGGGAGGCGTGGCCCTCTTAGTGGCAGTGGCGGCCTCCTTATTCGTGAGAGGAGGCAGGGGCTTTGACGTCATGGCCGATTACCTGGCGGACGGGTTAGTGTTTGCTTTTCGTGTGATGGGTCCCATTATTCCCATAGCCGGGTTCTTCTTTCTAGGCAACCCGGAAGCGTCAGCCAAAATCCTTGGTGAAGGAGCACCCGGTTACCTGTTCGATTTAGGTCAATGGGCCGCCGAGGTCATTCCGCCCACGGGATTTTTGGCAGCTTTCGGCTTGCTAATTGTGGGCCTGCTGACCGGCTTAGACGGGTCAGGCTTTTCCGGGCTGCCCCTGGTGGGGACCTTAGCCGGCGCCATGGCGGGCGGGGATGCCAACGTGGCTGCCACTCTGGGGGCGCTAGGTCAATTAGGTGCCATCTATGCCGGCGGCGGTACCCTGGTGGCCTGGTGCTCCCTGGTGGCGGTAGCAGGCATTATCGGGGTGCCGGTGTTTGAACTGGCCCGCCGGAACTTCTTCCCGGTGATGACCGGGTTAGCGGTGGCCACCGTCGTCGCGGTGCTGTTTATGATGTAAGGGTGGATTTAGGGACGGCTGGGGCCGTCCCTTTTTTGCAGAACTCCAAAGCCGGTCACCGGTGTTAAGCTCAGGCGACAGGCGAAGCCTTATCCGGAGTGAGCCCGGGACGGTCGTCAGGTTTCAGGTGGGCATGTTCATCCTTTCGCGCCGGAAATGCCTTTACGGTCTGGGCTTGACCGCGGCGCAAATACTATCTGACCACCGGCGCCCGGCCACTGCCGGGGGCTCCTTTCCTCTTGCGGTTTTGGCTCCCATGGGGCCCTGCCATGCACACCGGGGCCGACGCCACAGTTTGGCAAGAAGCGTGCCGGCTAGGGTGGTAATTTTCGGGGAAGACGGTTCAGTTAAGCCGCCGGATATTGGTATACTAAGGGAAGAACCAGGTGAGGAGGTAAGATGATGGAGTTTTACACGGCTTTGGGCCGGTACTATGACCAGGTCTTCCCCCTGGGGGAGGCCCAGCTGGCTTTTTTGACGAAATACATGGACAAGCCGGGTCCGGTGGCGGATTTGGCTTGCGGTACAGGCACTTATGCGCAAGCGCTGGCGGAACGGGGATATCGGGTAGTCGCCGTGGATTTGGACGGGGAAATGGCGCGGCAGGCGGTGGAGAAAACCCAAGGGCTGCCGGTGAAGGTGCTGCAAGGAGATATGAGGGAGGCGGCGGTCCTGTTAAAGGATGAGGCGCCTTATACCGGTGTCTTTTGCATCGGCAATTCCATTGTGCATCTCAATTCCCACCGGGAGATCGCCGCTTTGTGCCGGGATGTGTACGGGCTGCTGAAACCGGGCGGGGTGTTCATCATCCAAATCGTCAACTACGACTGGGTCTTGCAAGAAGGTGTGACGGAGCTGCCCACCATCAAAAGGGAAGAAGTGACCTTTGCCCGCAAGTATTTGTATCGCCGGCCCGGGGAGCCCATTGAGTTCCGCGGGGAATTGACCTTTTGCCAAGACGGCAGGTCCGAGACGGTGGTAAACAGCGTGACTCTTTTACCCCTGCTAGCGGGGGAGCTGGAAAAGATGCTCCGGGAGGCGGGCTTTAATGCCGTCGATCTCTTCGGCGGCTTCCATGAGGTGCCTCACAGTGTCAAAACGCCGGCCACCGTAGTCCTGGCACGCAAATAACGTCAAAGACCCCTTATTTCGAAGTCTTCAGACTGTAGACAAAAATGTGTTCGGTGTTAATCGCAAGGCTGCATGGGAGCAAAAATCAAAAGAGCGAGGGAGCTCGAGGAAGAACGCCGACCTCTGAGCACCTTAAGGTGCGAATGGGAGGCGTCCGAGAGCGACCGAGCTCATCCCCAAATAGGGCTCCTTGCA
>DULZ01000021.1 GCA_012840125.1 Clostridia bacterium
GCTCTTCGCAGATTTTGTCAGCAATCTGGTTCGAAGGAAAGCCGTTGAGGATGGCCTCGGTGACCTGTTGCCCGCCATAGTCGTATTTCCCTGAGAAGGCCACAATTGCTTGGTAAGGGCTTTTGCGCTCAGCGAGATATGCCTTAAAGGCATGAAAGTATTGAATGGCTCGCTCGATGCTGGCGGTCACCACCATGGCCCGCGCCTTGCCTCCGATTTTACCCTGAGCAATTACCTTTTCATGAAAGTGATCTATCATGATTTCAGCCTTAAGCCGTATGGCATGCTCGTGCCCCTCGACAAACCGGCGCAGCTTCTTTTTCGCTTTTTTGACTTCAAACTCGGGGTCATCCGCGATGGTCTTGATAAGTCTATAGTAGCTCTTAACCGGCGTATAATTGGCCAGCACATCCAGAATGAACCCTTCCTGAATGGCTTGCTTCATGGTGTAGCTATGAAATGGCCTGTGTTTCACCGTGCCGTCTGGCTGCGGATCGGGCTCACCAAACATTTCCAGTGTTTTGTTCTTGGGTGTGGCGGTAAAGGCGAAGTAGCTGGCATTTGGCAGTAGCTTCCTAGATTCCATGAGCCGGTTGATCTTGTCTTCGAAGGTTTCGTCTTCGTTCTCTGCACCGGCCTCCGATAAGGCCATACTCATCTGGGCAGATGTACGGCCTCCCTGGCTTGAGTGCGCCTCGTCAATGATGATCGCAAAATGACGCCCGCGGTGTTCGTTGCCGATTTCGTCCAGGATGAATGGGAATTTCTGAAGCGTCGTGATGATGATCTTCTTGCCGCTTTCGATGAAGCGCCGCAGATCGCCTGAATGCTCGGCGTGCCCCACCGTGGCGCTTACCTGAGCAAACTGCTTGACTGTGTCCCGGATCTGTTGGTCCAGGATGCGTCGGTCGGTCACCACGATAATGGAATCGAAAACGGGCTTTCCGTCCTTCACGAGACCGATCAACTGGTGGGCCAGCCAGGCGATTGAATTGGATTTGCCGCTACCGGCGGAATGTTGGATGAGGTAGCGCCGGCCGACACCCTGCGCTGCCGCGTCCGCCAAGAGTCTTCGCACCACATCGAGCTGGTGATAACGAGGGAAGATCTGCCGCCGCTGCTTTTTGCCGGTTTTTGGGTCTTTTTCTTGGATAAGCTGTACGTAGTTTTCGAGGATATCAGTCAGGCTTTCCCGGGTCAGTATCTCTCGCCACAGGTAATCAGTTTTCAGTCCCTGCGGATTTGGCGGATTACCTGCGCCGTCGTTCCAGCCCTTATTGAAGGGAAGAAACCACGAAGACTTGCCCGCAAGGTGAGTACAAAACCATACTTCGTTTTCGTCTACAGCGAAATGTGCTATGCAGCGCCCTAACTCAAAGAGCTTTTCGCGGGGATTCCGGTCGCGCTTGTACTGCTCTATGGCGTCATAGGCCGTCTGCTTGGTCAGCCGGTTTTTGAGCTCGAAGGTAAAGATCGGCAGTCCGTTGACAAAGAGCACAAGATCCAGCGCCCGCTGTGTCTCATCGCGACTGTAGCGGAGCTGGCGCGTGACGGTAAAGCGGTTCTGCTCATAGAGCACCCGCGCTTGCTCGTTTCCAGGGGAAGGTGTGCCGTAGAAAAGCTCTATGTGGTGTGGACCGTGCTGGATCCCGTTACGCAACACGTTCACCACCCCGCGCTTGCTTACCTCGCCCCGGAGCCGCGCCAGAAATTTCCGCCGGGTGGGGCTGTCGTTGTCTAAGTCAAGTGCTTCGGCAACCTCCGGTTGCGTCGAACGCATAAAGGCCGTAAGCTGAACCAGGTCGACGCAATACTCCCGGTCGTAATCGGCCGGATCGCCTGGTAGCCAACCCACACTGCCATAGGATGCCTGCGTCTCGGCAGCTAACGGCTGAGCACCGGTAGAGCGGGGCATGCAGTCACTGCCAGTCAGTGTCCGGCATATAAGTGTTTCGAGCCCGGCTTCTCTGGTATCGCTGGGGGTCATGGTTCAAC
>DULZ01000022.1 GCA_012840125.1 Clostridia bacterium
AGGAAAGGTATATGGGCCAATTTCGCCGCACCGTTACCTTGCCTACCACGGTCAAGGAGGATGAAATCAAAGCTACTTATCGCAACGGTATCCTGGAAATCCGGATGCCCAAAGAAAATCCCGGGCGCCGGAAGACCATCGATATTGAATTCGCATAAACCCACGAGCCCGGTGCTACCACCGGGCGATTAGCTTTACGGGCAACAAGGAGATGATGTTTTTATGTCGAATTAAAAGCTGGTCGTAAAATCTCCGAGGAGAAAAGCGTAGAGCCATGGAAAGACAGCGTTACCTCGAACTGGACTTTCTCCGGGGCATTACCTTAATTGCCATGATCCTTTGGCACCTGGCCTGGGATTTGATGTATTACTACGACTATCCTTTTCGCCTGGACCGGGGAGTGATGTACTGGGGCTTTCAATTTATCGCCCCTACCTTTATGCTGCTGGCGGGCATCAGCTGTTCTTTCACGCGAAATCATTACCGCCGGGCCTGGCGGGTGTTGTTGTTCGCTATGGTGATTACAATAGGTTCGTATTTTTATGACCCGGAGCAGGCCATCCTGTTTGGGATTCTTCATTTCATGGGTGTGAATATGCTGCTCTACCCGGTCTACCGCCGTTGGCCCAACTGGCTGCTCTTGACCATGGCCCTGTTACTGGTTTTGTCCGGTAGGATGGTAGCCGGAGTAGATATGTCCCATAACTGGTTGCTGCCCCTGGGTTTCAGGAGTTCCACTTACCGATCTTTCGATTATTTTCCTTTGATACCTTATGCCGGTTATTTCCTCACCGGCGTGGTCTTGGGGCGTGTTCTTTACCCCAACGGGCAAGCCCGCTTCCGGGTGCCCATGCCGCCGAATCCCATCAGCCGGCTGGGGCAGCATTCCTTGACGGTTTACCTGGTGCACCAGCCGGTACTATGGTCCGGCCTGTATTTGCTTCACAGGTGGGGATTGATTTAGGATGCAAAAACCAGGCAAAATCTTGTTGCAGGCTGATTTAGCTTATGATCTCTCAAAATTTGTGTAAATTGCGGCAGGATTAACTGTTCTTCTGACGAACTTAAGTAAGCTAGAGTGCAATTAGTACAATTCATAATTGTGCAATAATTTACCAGATCCCTTGGTTTAGGAGGAATTGTGATGGAAAACCGTTTTAAGAGTTCCTTGTTGGACAAGAACACAGTTTCTGTCACCTGGGAATTGGTGCCCGGTAGAGGAGCCAAAGAGCCGCAGCAGGAGTTTGCCGTTCAAGCCGCCGAACAGGCCGCCAAGGGGGGCAAAGTTCATGCCCTGACCATTACCGACAACCCCGGAGGAAACCCGGCCATGCTGGCCGATTACCTGGGGATGGAGGTCTTCCAAAAAGGCATTGAACCGCTGGTGCACTTTACGTGCAAAGATAAGAACCGCAACCAGATGGAGAGCCAGTTGTATGCTTTAGATAGAGCGGGAGTACGCAATTTGCTGGTCATGACCGGCGACTACCCAGTGACCGGTTTCAAAGGGCGCCCGAAACCGGTGTTCGACCTGGACCCGGTGCATGTGCTGGAATTGATTGAAGAAATGAACAAGGGGTTAGAATACCCGGGCATGAAAGGGACCATCAAGCACCAGCCCAGCGACTTTTTTGCCGGGGCGGCCGTATCCCCCTTTAAAGCCACGGAAGCGGAGCAAATGGTCCAGTATTACAAGCTCAAGAAAAAGCTGGATGCCGGCGCCAAGTTCATCATTACCCAAGTGGGGTACGATGCCCGCAAGTACCACGAGCTGCTGCTGGTCATGAAGCAGCTGGGCTACGACCATGTGCCGGTGGTAGGCAATATCTACGTGCTGCCTTTCGGTGCTGCTAAAGTGATGAATGCAAACCGCATTCCCGGCTGTGTGGTGACGGACAAATTAGTCGCCGATATCGAGAAAGAAAAAGACGCCCCGGACAAGGGCTTGGAAGCAAGACTGTTACGTGCCGCCAAGATGTATGCCTGGATGAAAGGCCTGGGCTTTGCCGGGGTTCATATCGGCGGGCACAACGTCAAGTACGAGCATGTGGAGTTTATCATTGAAAAAGGCGAGGAACTGAGTGCTAACTGGCAGGACCTGATTCATGAGTTCGATTACTCCATGCCGAACGGTTTCTACCTGTTTGAGAAAGACGAACAGACGGGCCTCAACAAGGAAGTGCCGGTGGACCGGAAGAACAGGCCCCTGGATGCGCCTGTGCCTTTCGTTTACAAGCTGTCCCGGTTTATGCACAACCTGATGTTTGAACCCGGGAAGAACTTGTTCGGCACCATGCAGAGAATCGCCGCCAACGCGGAAGGAACGCCCCGGGCGAAGCGTCTACACCGCTTTGAACACGCCAACAAAGTATGGCTGTATGACTGCAAGGATTGCGGGGATTGTGCCCTGATGGATTTGGCTTACGTGTGCCCCATGTCCCAGTGCCCCAAGAACCAGCGCAACGGGGCCTGCGAAGGCAGTTATTACGGTTGGTGTGAGGTGTATCCCAACGAGCGCAAGTGTGTCTGGGTGCAAGCCTACGCCCGGTTGAAGCAGTACGGTGAAGAGGAACAGCTGAATTCTTACCGGGTGAAGCCCTGCAATTGGGACCTGTACCAGACTTCCTCCTGGATCAACTTCTACCTGGGCAAGGACCACTCGGCGGAACGCCTTGGCATTAAGCACCCCAAGCAAAAAGAGGAGAAAAAGTAAAAGCTGGCCACCTGCGCCAGCTTTTTTGTATGAAATTGTATAAAAAGTATTGATCAATTTGCCATAATGGATTAATATGTCTAAGAATGGATAAAAATTACAACTCATGTCGTGCTTACTGCTTGGCCTCGGAATACTCTTCCCGGATTTCCTGAATCACCAGGCGGATTAACTCTTTTAACCCGTCGTAGCTGTAGGGGGTGGTCATGGCCGGGTGGTCTACACGCCCTAACAGGTAGTCCGTGGATACCTGGAAGAAATCGGCAAATTTGATAATGGTCTCTATATCCGGCTCCCGTTCATCTAATTCATACATGGACAAGGCGGAACGGCTGATGCCGATGACTTCCGCCAGCCTTTCTTGGGTCATGTTTTTTTGCATCCTGAGGTATTTTAGTCTCTGTCCCAGTCCCAAGTTCAACACTCGCTTTGCTTAATTAATCATTGTTTATGTCTTCAGATTCAAGGATAGCATAAAGGATTCCGGCTTTGAGCCACTAGTTGAGGCTCACGGGGCGGATGCCCTGCTGCCGGTAGTTGCATGTAGAGAATAAATATTTTATGATTAAGCTATCAACTACTTGCCACAAGATGTGATAAGACGGGAAGGTTAATGGAAAATGAAAAGAAGTTGCTGTGTAGTTTATCATTGTCCCCATTGTCACTTTCCTATAACTATTATCGGTGATCCTGCTCCCGTAGATGAATTGCTGGCCCGGTATTTGGCGAAAAATCCCCTGTGCCATCAATGTCTAAAAGCCATAAGTTAATTTCGTTTATTTTTTTTCCGCCTGAAAAAGGAATGGAGGCATTTAGGTAGAAACATAGAAAAAGTTTTAAATGAAGGAGTGGCACTAGATGTCTAGTGAACATGTTTATAATGATGTTATTGACCTTGCCAGAGAATTAGTCAGGATACCGAGTGAAAACCCGACCGGTACGGAAAAAGAAATCGGGGAATATGTGTTTGACTGGTTGAAAAGGGCCGGTATTGAAGTATGGAAGGAGCCGGTGGAAGGGGAGCGCTTCAACGTCCTGGCCCGGATCAAGGGAGAAACCGGGGATGTTCCTTCTCTCATCTGGCTGGCTCACCTGGATACGGTGCCGGCCGGGGAAGGGTGGACGAAAGACCCTTTCGGTGGAGAAATCATTGACGGCCGGCTCTACGGCCGGGGCAGTGCCGATATGAAAGGCGGCCTGGCGGCAGCCATGGTGGCTTTAAGACGGCTGGCCTCCCAAGGCTTTAAACCCAGAGGGGATTTGCTGCTGGTCGCTAGTGTGGATGAAGAGGGGCCCCATATGCTGGGCGCCATGGATGTTTACCGGAAAGGGTTCGCCAGTAAGGACTGTTACCTGGTGGCGGTGGAACCCTCGGACCTGAAAATCCTGGCCGCCCATAAAGGGCCCTTGTGGTACCGGCTGGAGGTCAAGGGTAAAATGGCCCATGCCGGCATGCCCCAGCAGGGCATCGATGCCATTCATGGGATGAGTGCAGTTCTTTTGCGGCTGAAAGAGGCGGTGCAGGCCCTGCCTTATGATGACGACCTTTTAGGGCGGGCCACGGTCAATATCGGCAAGATCCGGGGCGGGGTAAAGACCAATGTGGTGCCCGATTATTGTTACGCGGAAGTGGATCTTAGGGCCACTTATCCCATGACGGTGGAGGAGGCCGATGCCGTGATTGACAGGGCCTTGCAAGAGGGTGTGGCCCCGGTGCCCGGTGCGGTCGCCGCTTGGCAGCGATTGGGCCTTAAAAGACCGCCCCAGAAGATACCCGCTGATTCCCCTTTGCTTCGTTCATTTCGAGCTGCGGCCCAGGCGGTGCTGGGCCGGGCGGAAATTGCCGGTTTTCCCGCTTATACCGATGCGGCCATCATTGCCAGTTTGGTAGGCAGTCCCCATTGTTTAACCTTCGGTCCCGGCAGTCTGTCCCAAGCCCATGCCGTGGATGAATTTGTTCCTGTTCAGCAATTGCCGCTGGCTGCCCAGGTGTTAGCCCAGGCAGCAGTTCACTTACTTAACCCGTAAATTTGTTGGAGGTGGTAGATGATGCACAAAAAGCTGTTTATTCCCGGACCGGTAGAGGTGAAAGAGGATGTACTGGCGAAGATGGCCACGCCGATGATTGGCCACCGGAGCAAGGAAGCTTCCGAGCTGCAGCGGCGGATCAGCGCCAAAATGCAGCAGCTCTGGTATACGAAGCACCGGATCCTGCTTTCCACTTCCTCCGGCAGCGGTTTGATGGAAGGAGCCATCCGTTCCTGTACCAGGAAAAGAGCTGCCGTGTTTTCCGTGGGTGCTTTCGGGGACCGCTGGTATGAGATGGCCGTGATGAATAATGTGCCGGCGGATAAATTTGCCGTGGAGTGGGGCAAGGCGACCCTGCCGGAAATGGTAGATGAAGTGCTGGCCACCGGCAAATACGACCTGATCACCATTACCCATAACGAAACCTCGACGGGTATAGCTAACCCCCTGGAGGAAATTGCCCCGGTGGTGGAGAAATATCCAGACGTGGTCTACTGTGTGGACGCAGTCAGTTCCGCCGGGGGTATGAAAATCGAGGTAGATAAATTAGGGATTGATATTTGTATCACTTCCACCCAGAAAGCCCTGGGGCTGCCGCCGGGACTGGCCATTTGCACCATGTCGGAAAAGGCCGTCCAGGCGGCCCGGGAGGTTAAATACCGGGGGTATTATTTAGATCTATTGTCGTTGTATGAATTTATCGAAAAGAAAGATTACCAGTATCCTTCCACACCTTCGTTGTCCCACATGTTTGCTTTGGATTACCAGCTGGACCGGATCCTGGCCGAAGGGCCGGAAGAACGTTTTGCCCGGCATAAAGCCATGGCGGATTACGTGCGCGGCTGGGCGAAGACCTATTTTGCCCTTTTCCCGGAAGAAAAATACGCTTCCGATACTTTGACGGTGATTGCCAACACCAGGGAAATCAACGTGGGAGAGCTGAATAAGAAACTGGGTGAGCGGGGTTTTGCCATTTCCAACGGTTACGGCAAGTTGAAGGATAAAACCTTCAGAATTGCCCATATGGCAGATCTCACCTTGGATGAAGTGAAGGAACTCTTAGGGTGCATCGAAGAAATCCTGGCGTTGAACTAGTGAGGCTGTGGATGGTACAGACAAGGAGGCACAAAATGGCGATTATCAGACCTTTTCGTGGGATTAGACCCCTTCCGGAACGGGCGGCCCGGGTGGCCGCTCTTCCTTATGATGTAGTAACCACGGAGCAAGCCCGGGACATTGTACGGCATAATCCCGATTCCTTTCTCCGGATCGATAAAGCGGAAGTGGATTTGCCTGAGGATATTGATTTATATGACACCCGGGTGTATGAACAGGCGGCCGCCAACCTGCGGGAGTTCCGCCGGCAGGGTATTCTCGTGCAGGACCAACAACCCTATTACTACATTTACCAGTTGACCATGGCGGGACGCACCCAGACCGGTTTGGTGGCGTGTACCGCCGTCGATGACTATTTAAGGGGTGTCATCAAAAAACATGAATTGACCAGGACCGATAAAGAGGAAGATAGGATCAAGCACGTGGATTACTGCAACGCCCATACCGGACCGATTTTCATGACTTATCGCGCCCAGGCGCAGGTTAACCGCTGGCTGCAAACCTGGATGGAGGAGCACCCGCCCGTTTATGATTTTGTCGCCGAGGACTGGGTGCGGCATGAAGCATGGATGATTGATGATCCTGCTTTGATGGAAGACCTAACCAGAGCCTTTCAAGGGATCCAGCCTCTCTACATTGCCGACGGGCATCACCGGTCCGCCTCGGCGGTGAAGGTGGCCTTAAAAAGGCGGGAGGCGAACCCGGGTTACCGGGGGGATGAAGAGTTTAATTACTTCCTCGCCGTTCTCTTCCCCCATGACCAATTGCAAATCTTGCCCTATAACCGGGTTGTCAGCGATCTGAACGGACTGTCCCCGGCCGGATTCCTGGCGCAGGTGGGGCAAAAGTTTGATATAGAAGAGATAGGCGAAAAGCCCTACGCTCCCGCGGCACCCCATACCTTTGGCATGTTTCTGGAGGAAAAATGGTACCGGCTCGTGGCTAAACCCGGTTCTTTCGATGAACAGGATCCGGTTAAATCCCTGGATGTCTCCATCCTGCAGGAGAACCTCCTGGCCCCGGTGCTGGGCATCACGGATCCGCGCACCGATGCCAGGATTGATTTCGTCGGGGGTATCCGCGGGCTGGAGGAATTAGAAAGGCAGGTGCGGCAAGGGAAAGCCTGCGCTTTTGCCCTGTACCCCACCACGGTGGAACAGCTCATGGCCATCAGCGACGCCGGGGAGATCATGCCTCCCAAATCCACCTGGTTCGAACCTAAACTACGAAGCGGTCTCTTTATACATGAATTGTAAAGGCCGTCAACTATTGCCCTTTAAAGTCGCCGGCCCGTGTAGTAGAATAGACTTGTATTTCGTAGAGAGAGGTGAAACCATTGGCAAAGGTATGGTATTCCCCCGTATCAGACGGTGAAAGCCGGGAAGCGGTGGCAGCAAAGGTGCTGCAGTTGTTTGACGCCGCAGGTTTTGAGCAGCTTTTCGCTAAAGACGACCTGGTAGCGGTGAAGCTGCATTTCGGGGAACAGCATAACACCGGCCATATCAAACCGGATTATATCAAGCCCTTGCTGCAGCGGCTGAAAAGCTATGGGACTAAACCCTATTTAACTGATACTAATACCCTCTACAAGGGCCAGAGAACCAATTCCGTGGATCATCTCATGCAGGCTTATGAACACGGTTTTTCCATCGAGAACTTAGGTGTGCCCGTGATCATTGCCGACGGGCTGTTGTCCCGCAATCACAGGGATGTACCCATCAAGGGCAAGCATTTTGCGACCGTGACCCTGGCCAACGACATCCTGGACAGTGACGCCCTGGTGGTGTTGAGTCACTTGACAGGGCACATCATGACCGGCATGGGAGCCGCCATCAAGAACCTGGGCATGGGCGGCGCCAGCCGCAGCGGCAAGCAAAAACAGCATGCCGATGTAAAACCGGTGGTAGATAAGGAGAAGTGCCGGGCTTGCGGGGCTTGTCTCCGCCGCTGCCCGAAAGGGGCCATTTCCTATGTGGAAGGCGTGGCCTTTATCGATCATGAGACCTGCTACGGCTGTGCCGAGTGCATCGCCGCTTGCCGGACCGGGGCCGTGAAAGTGAGCTGGAGATCCTCCGGGATACGGCTGCAGGAGAAAATGGTGGAATACGCCCTGGGCACCGTGCAAGGGAAAGAAAACAAGATTTGTTTCTTCAACTTTTTGATGCATGTGACCAAGGAATGCGACTGCGTGGAGCGAGCCCAGGATAAGGTGATTGGCGATATCGGCATCCTGGCGTCTTACGACCCGGTCGCCATTGACAAAGCTTCCTTGGACCTGCTTGCGCAGGCAGCGGGGCGCGACTTGTTGAAAGAGCTGTGGCCGGAAAACGATGCCGGGGTCCAGCTCCGGCATGCGGAGGCACTGGGCCTGGGTTACTTGCAGTATGAATTGGTACAAGTTTAATTGTTAAAGAGGCTTGTATCGCGGCTAATCTTCGTCTACAATGGAAGGGATTAGCCGCTTTTTGTCACAAAAGGGCAGCAGAGGGCGGCGATTCCCGCAAAATGGAGGATGATGATTTGAACAGAATTGCCATTATTACCGACAGCACCTGTGATTTGGACCGGGAACTGGCCGACAAACTCAACATTCACGTACTGCCCTTAAAGGTGGTTTTCCCAGATGGAACAGAGTATCAAGACGGCGTTAACATCACCCCGGAAGAGATTTACGCCAAGATGCCGGCAGAAACCCCCGGTACTTCCATGCCGGGGCCGGGGGAAATCAGGGCCTTGTTTGAGAAGCTGCGGGATGAGGGTTACCGGCAGGTGATTGCCATTCATATTTCCTCCGGGTTGAGCAGTACTCTGGACGTGGTACGCATGGTAGCGCAGGATTTCCCGGAGTTGGAAGTGGAAGTCATCGATTCCAAAGCCTTGTCTCTAGCCCTTGCCTTCTTGGTGTTAAAAGCTGTGCAGCTGCGGGACCTGGGTATCAAGTTCAGGGAGATCGTGGAGGAGCTTTACCGGGCGCGGCCAAGAATTAAGGTGTTCTTTGTGGTGAAGACCCTGGAGTACCTGAAAAAAGGCGGCCGCATCGGCCTGGTCAGCGGCTCCCTGGGGGAAATACTGGACGTCAAGCCTATTATTTCGATTAATGAGGACGGGAAATATTATACCTACGGTAAAGTACGTGGTCGTGGCAAATCCCTGGCCAAATTGAAAGAGATCTTTCTGGAAAAAACGAAAAATAAGACAATTAACTTTGCCGTGGCCCACAGCGATGCGTTGGAGGAAGCCAAAGCCATTTACCAGGAGCTGCTGGAATGTACCACGTGCAAGATTAAGGAGAGCTGGTTTGGGCAAATCGGACCGGCCATGGGAGTCCATGCGGGTCCCGGCTTGGTGGGGATTGCCTACGAAGAGCTAGGTTGATAAAAACCCGTAGCTGTTACGGGTTTTTTTATGCGGGCAGGTAATGACCTGGTTTCCGTCGAATGTTAAGGTAGTAGATATGGGTCTATGGGAGGCAAACAGACAGTGGTTATACCCGGGCATTGGTGGATCATCAGTGCCGTTGTCGCACTGGCCTTGTACTTAATAGGAGACTACTTGTGCCGGCTGGAAGCAGCCGCGCCCGTAGGGCTATATGAGATAGACCGGATGGACAAGAAAAGTTTCCAGAGGTTTTGCGGCCGGCTGCTGAAACAGGTCGGCTACCGGGTGTCCCGCCCGAAAGAAGCCAGGCAATGGGTGAGCTTTGTCTTGGAAAAAGACGGTTTGAAGATGGCCCTGGTGGCAAAGCAGTACGGCGGGCCCGTCGGGGTAAGACCGGTGGAGAAGGCCAGTGCAGGAGCTGCCCGTAATCGCTGCGCCCGGGCCATTGTGTTAACCAACCGGGAGTTTACCCCGGAGGCACGGCAGCGGGCGGCGGAGCTGGGGGTGGAGCTGTGGGACCGGGACAAGCTGGCTGACCTGATTATCGTTTCCCGCAGCCGGCATCTATAAGGAGTTAGAGGTTATGCCGGTAGCCTCCGGCAGCTGGGCACCCGTTACGGCTGCCGGTATTTTTATGCCCGGGAAAATGGTTTATTTTCCCATGACCTAAAAAAGCAAAAATGGGCGAGAATAGTATTAATATTGGCATAATTACGAGAGGAGCGATGAGTTACATTGCGTAAAGCATGGGCAGTGATGTGGAGTGCTTTCCTAGCCTCCGTAGCGGTGGTGTACAACCAATTTAAAGTGTCGCCGGCCATGGCCGTCTTAAGGGAACAGTTACAGGTGGACATGGTTACCGGCGGCTGGTTGATGTCTATCTTTGCGGTGGCCGGGGTGATGCTGGCGCTGCCGGCGGCCGCCGTTCTCATGCGCCTGGGACCCAAGCTGAGCGGTTTGCTGGCGGTGGGCAGCGTCATGGTAGGTGCCGCCACCGGCGCTTTCGCCGGTAACCCTGTGACCCTGCTGATTTCCCGGGGCATCGAAGGCATCGGTCTAGGGCTTATCTCCGTGGTGGCCCCGGCGGTGGTAGCCATGTGGTTTGAGCCCCATGAACGGGGTCTGCCGATGGGCATCTGGGCCGCCTGGGTGCCGGTGGGAGCTACCCTGGCCCTGAACCTGGGGCATCCTTTCATTAATGCCTTTGGCTGGCGCGGTTTCTGGTGGTCCGGCGTGTTGCTGGCGGGAATTGCTTTCCTCCTCTACGCTTTAGTCGTCACCAGCCCGGAAGGGAAAAAGGAAGGCGGGGCGGAACCGGCGGGGCCGGCTCCTTCCCTGGTGGAAGGCTTAAAAGTGCCGGCTATTTGGGTATTGGGCTTATCTTTTGCCGGTTATAACTTTGTGGCCATCAGTTTCGGCACCTGGGCACCCTCTTTCTTCCAGGAACGCTTCGGTTTGGATGCCGGTCTGGCCGGCTTTTATGCGGGTTTAGTGTTTCTGGTTGCCGCTTTCATGGTGGTGGTGGCGGGTAAGGTGCTGGATCAAGTGCGGAATCGCTATCAAGTGCTGCTCATCTCGGTGGTGCTGACCTCTTTGATTTACAGCTGGGCCTTCCTCTTGCCCAAGCCGGAGTTTATTCTTCCCTATGTCATGGTTGTACCGCTCATTTCTTCCTTCTACCCGCCCTCGGTATTCACCTTGGCGCCGGAGACCATGCCTTCTCCGGCCTTGGCGGGCGTGGCCATGGCGGTGGTCAACATGGGTTCCAATTTCGGGGCTCTGATAGGGCCGCCCCTGGTGGGGTTTGCGGTCAACGCCGGCGGGAGCTGGTCTTACGGCAGCGTGCCGGTAGCGTTTGCCATGCTGGTGAGCGTGATCCTGGCCTTCGTCTTTGCTGCCCTGGCGGCGAAAAAACGCCCCTAATAGGGCTCCTGGCAGCCGGCGATTAACACCGAACGGTAGACTAGCGGTTTGTCAACAAATTGGGGAGTGCGGCAACCCACACTCCCCTTTGCTTGTAGTGATAAGCTATTTGACTTTGAAAGCTGTAGTAGCGGCTGGTTTAGAAGTTGAGTAGGCCGGGTAATAAACCTTGGCGGTGTAATTGCCTTTGGGTAGGTCCGGCAGGTACACAAAGCTATAGCTGGCTCCGCCGGCGGCCAGGGTCGTGGTGCCAAGGCTGCTGCCCAGGTTGGCGCTGTAACGCCAGGTGTACCCGTTGTCACCGGTAACGACTACTTCGAGAGCTTTGCTCATGGGATAATGAATTTTAACATCTTTGTTGGTAACGTTCTTCACTTCGAAAGCCACTTGGGGCTGCTTGCTGCCGTTGTACCAGGCTCTAAAGCTCAACTTGCCGGCCAGATTCCAATCGGTATCGCTGCTCCCGCTTCCTTGGTTATAGGAGAAACTGTAAGAAGCCACCGGATCGCTGCCTTTAGTCCCGTAGAAATAGGCGTAGGCATGATAGGTGCCTTTACTCAATTTAGGCAGCTTGGTGGTATACACTTTGGCTTGCCCCGGTGCCAAAGTTTCTGTCTTGGAACCCTGGGCGTACCACTTGGTCCAGGAGTCCTGCCAGACCTTTTGCCAGGCGGAGTTGAAGACGGTAATGTCAAACTCCTTGGCGGAGGGGAAGGATAACTTGATGCTCTTAGAGGAAGTGTTTTCCACCACGAACATGAGCTCTTGCTCATTCACTTGGAACAAGCGGTAGCTCAGGGTTTGCTTGTCCCGGTCCGGCGTCGGGTTTTGGCCGCTGCCGACGGTGAATTGGGTTTGGGCCACCACTCTGCCGGCGGAAGGTCCAGCGGCGAAGTACGCACTCAGGGTATAGTTCCCATTGGACAGCTTGGGCACATCTACTTTATAAAACTTGGCATGCCCGGGTAGGAAGTTTTCCTGCTTGCCTGTTTTGCCGAATTCCTTGGTGTCGGAGTAACGCCAGACTACTTGATTACCCTTTTTCAACACAAGTTCAAATTCCCTTTCCGTGGGGAAGTTCAGTCTCACCACTTGGCTGGATGGGTTGGTAACCAGGAAATAAAACTGGCCCTGGTCTTTCATGTAGTACACGAAATAACCCAGCGGGTCACCGGCCGCGGGAGCGGCAAGGGTGGGTGCTGCCAAAACAGGCAGCAAGAAAGCGGTTACGATTAGGATGCACAACCATTTCTTTGTACGGGATACCATTATAATTCCTCCTTCGGTCTTCTGGTTTATTCAGTTTTGGAGCACCGCTACTGACATCAATTATAGACGATGGGTGGTCGGGATGGTTGCATATTATACCCGGTAATTGTTGGGCCCCTTGGCAGAGTTGGCTAATAGGAAGCAGCCGGAGGAGCTTAATTCCGTCACGGGGTTTTCAGCACAACCGGCCATGTTGTTCACCCGGGAAATCTTTAGGTTAAGTCTAACGCCCTGGGCAGCTCGTTGCCTGTCAATTTTAAAAATTTAAAAGAAACTGCCATTGGATTTATCTAAATGAGCTTTTTTAAAAACTTTACAAGGAAGAAAAACAATTATATAATGAAAACATTAAGAGAGCAGACTAGAATACCGGTAATGCCGGAATAAGGAGGTTGTAGCATGGTGGAGTTTGATGCCGACCAGCCTTTGTATACCATTGGGGTCGTGGCGGAGCTTTTGGGGGTCCATCCGGAGACCCTGCGGGTGTGGGAACGGAATGGCTTGATCAAACCTGCCAGGAGCAACAAGCAAAGGCTCTATTCCAACAATGACTTGAAACGTCTCCGGTTTGTGAACAAGATGATTGAAGAAAAAGGCTTGAACCTGGCCGGGATCAAGCAGCTGATCCAGCTTTATCCCTGCTGGTGGATGAGAAACTGCGAGGGTGGAAGGTTTAGAGAAGATCAGCCGCAAAATTATGCCAAACCCTGCTGGAAAGAAGAAGGAACTTATTGTATCATAATTGAGGATAAAGCTGACATGTGCAGTTCCTGTGAGCATTGCCCGCATCGCGTGGCAGATTGAGGAGGATGGTAGTTTGGCAAAACGTAAGGTTGCGGTGGTTGGTTACGGCAATGTAGGCCGTTATGCCGTAGAGGCGATACAGGCCAGCCCTGATTTTGAACTAGCCGGTGTGGTGAGGCGGTCCCGGGGACAAAAGCAACCTCCTGAATTGACAGGGGTGCCGGTAGTGGCGGATATTAAAGAGCTTCCTCAGGTGGAAGGCGCCGTGCTGGCCGTACCCACCAGAATGGTACCGGAGTATGCTAAGCACTGCTTATCTTTGGGAATTAACACCGCGGACAGTTACGATATCCACGGGGAGTTAGCTCATCTGAGAAGTGAATTAGATGGGGTAGCCAAAGCCCATGGCAGCGTGGCGGTTATTTCCGCCGGCTGGGATCCGGGCACTGATTCCGTCATCCGCCTGTTAATGGAACTCATGGCACCGCGGGGCATTACCTATACTAATTTCGGCCCCGGCATGAGTATGGGGCACAGCGTGGCCGTGCGGGCCATCCCGGGCGTTAGAGATGCCCTCTCCATGACTATGCCTGCCGGTTTTGGCGTCCACCGGCGCATGGTGTATGTGGAGTTAGAGCCCGGCGCAGAATTTGAGCAAGTCAAGCAAGCTATTTTACGGGATCCGTACTTCATCCATGATGAGACCTTCGTATATCAAGTGGACGACGTTAAGCAATTGATGGACGTGGGGCATGGGGTCCTGATGGAAAGAAAAGGGGTCTCGGGCCAAACCCACAATCAAATCTTCAAATATGAAATGCGGATCAATAACCCGGCTTTGACGGCCCAAGTGATGGTGGCGGCACTGCGGGCAGCTTTCCGGCAGCAGCCCGGGGCTTATACCATGATTGAAATACCGTTAATCGATTGTCTCCCCGGCAACCGGGAAGAAATCATTAAACGGCTGGTATAAAAGAGGCAAGGGAAAAAGATACCTGCCTCTTTTTGTTTTTGTTTTTCTCCACAAGGATAATGGCAGGAGGTGCCGAATTCATTGCTTATGATGGTGAAATTTAGAAGATTTTGGCGAAACCTTCATGTAGGGAGTTTCGTCAATAGGTGTATGAGCTTAGCATAATTGTGGCGAGCTTCATATAATCTTATTGTGCACTGAGAGCAGGAAACCGGGGAGGATCAATCATGGGGAGAAAAATATTGATTGCGGCGCTTAGTTTAATGCTGGCTTTTGCGGTGGGTTGCATCTTTGGTTTTGGTTATTACTATGTCAGTTCCGGATTTCCCGGTGTGAGCGCCACTCCCTTGGAACCTTCCTCTCCCCCACTGCCTGAAGAGGGGCAGGAGGTCTCCCGGGACAGTCTTCCTGCCGGTGAGGATGCAAGCCAAGAACTGCCTGCCGGGGAGAGGGGTCTGCCGGCAGGAACCGGTGAGCCGGATCAAACAGGTACCATCTTTGCGCCGGACGTGATTGAGGAACCCGGTGCCGGCCCAGGCGGCGGTGCTGACCCGGCCGGAGGGGCGGCAGGAGCCAAAATTGCTTATATCACCATAGACGACGGGCCTGACCCGGTCCACACCCCGGCTATTTTGGAGATCCTGGACCACTACAATGTAAAAGCATCCTTCTTTGTGCTGGGCACCAATGCCCAGAAATATCCGGAGTTAATCAAGCTGGTGCACGAAAAGGGGCACACCATCGGCAATCATACCTACAATCACATCTACAAAGAAACCTATGCCAGCGACGACAGCTTTTGGGATTCCGTAAAGAAAACCGAGGATATCCTGTACGAGCTGCTGGAATACCGGCCCACTCTCATCAGGGAACCGGGCGGCCGGTTCAGGACCAATCCGGAGAAACAGCAGATGATCCGGGATCAAGGGTATGATCTAGTATATTGGAATATAGATTCCTACGATTCCCGCAGCCCCATCCCGGATAAGGATACGATTTTTGCCAACGTCAAGCGGCAGGCGCAAAAAGAGCACCTCTGGCCCGCCATGGTGATCCTGTTCCACGAAAGCGGCGGGCACCGGAGTACGGTGGAGGCCCTGCCCCTGGTGATTGAATACTTGCTGCAGGAAGGCTTTACCCTGAAGCCTTTGGCGGAAATGGACAAAACGGTGATGGCGGACCTGCCGAGACCATAATTATCTACAGTATGCATTATTGGAATGCTGTTTTTTGGCACAGCGACCTTTTGCCCTGAGCAAAAGGTTTGTTTTTTTGCCTCATACAGCCAAGGGCGGCAATACATTAGTTTTTCGTACCTGGATAAACTAAAGGCAGGCAAGGGCCGCGGTGACAACCGTAACATTTGTTCAAAACATCAAAGCAAGCAGGATTCTGCTCCTCTAAAGAGAATTAAAAATATACAGAAGATGTTAGACATCTATACCATAGGAAAAACTCTCTGCCAAGAACATAAACGCATAAGGAGGATCAAAAATGGGTGACCTGATGCGACCTATTCCGTTTAAGAAGATGGTGAATTGGGTGCTGCAAGAACTTGAGGACAGCGGCTCCATCTACGGGGTGCCTAAGAACAAATTCTACCGTAAGAAGACTGAGGCATGCCTGCCGATGTTTGACAGCTGCTTGGGTATTCCCATCGGTCCCGCCGCCGGTCCCAATACCCAACTGGCCCAGAACATTGTGACTTCTTTCCTGGCAGGCGGGCGGTTTATCGAATTGAAAACCGTGCAAATCCTGGACAAGTTGGAACTGCCTAAACCCTGTATTAATGCCCAGGATGAATGCTACAACACCGAGTGGTCTACGGAACTGGCGATTGAAGATGCTTTAAACGAGTATATCAAAGCCTGGTTCTTACTCCATGTCCTCGATAGAGAGCTGTTTCATCATGAATCCCCGTCTTTCATTTTCAACATGAGCGTCGGCTATGACCTGAAAGGAATCCAGTCTCCCAAGGTGGATGCTTTCATTGAAGGTTTAAAAGATGCCTCCCGAACGGACATCTTCCAGGAATGCAAGGGCGCTCTGAAAGAAATGCTTCCCCGCTTTAAGCACATTGATGAGGCCTTTGTGGACAGTATCTCGCCGCATATTTGCAATTCCATAACCTTGTCAACGCTGCACGGGTGTCCCCCGGCGGAAATTGAAGCTATTTCCAAGTACCTGCTGACGGAGAAAAAGCTGCACACCTTCGTCAAGATGAACCCAACCCTTTTGGGATACGATTTCGTGCGCCGTACCTTCGACAGCATGGGGTACGATTATATTGCCCTGAAAGAAGAATCTTTTACTCACGATCTGCAGTACAGCGATGCGGTACCCATGCTGCAGCGGCTGAAGCAGGTAGCCAAGGAACAGGGCAAGGAATTCGGCGTGAAACTCTCCAACACGCTGCCGTCTCCCATTAAAAGAGGAGAACTGCCCGGGGAAGAAATGTACATGTCCGGCCGTTCCCTGTATCCATTGACCATCAATCTCGCCAGGAAGCTGGCCAACGAGTTTGACGGGGAATTGAAAATCTCCTACTCCGGTGGTGCCGATTACTACAACTTAGGCAGGATCCTGGCAACGGGTATCTACCCGGTAACCATGGCCACCACCCTCTTAAAACCCGGCGGTTACCAGAGGTTCTACCAATTGGCTGAGATCGCCGAGGAAGCGATGGGCCAAGGGCTGCCCGGAAAAATCGATCTGGAGAAACTGAATAGACTGGCCGATGACGCCCTCAAAGATCCGAATTTCCAAAAAGGCAAGCGGACGGTGCCCAGCCGGAAGATTGACCGCCGGCTGCCGCTTCTGGATTGCTTCGTGGCACCCTGCACCATCGGCTGTCCCATTGAGCAGGATGTGCCGGAGTATATCCGCTTAGTCGGGGAAAAGCGCTTTGAAGATGCCTTCCGGGTGATCGTGGCGAAGAACCCCCTGCCCTTTATTACCGGTACCATCTGTAACCACCTGTGCCAGACCAAGTGCACCAGGATCGACTATGATATTTCCGTGATGATCCGGAACCAGAAACTAGAAGCGGCGGAAAACGGCTATGACAGCTATATGGCCAAGCTGGAAACACCGGCCAAAACCGGCAAAGCCAAGGTGGCCGTGATCGGAGCCGGTCCTTCCGGTTTGGCGATGGGTTACTTCCTGGCCCGGGCCGGGCTGGATGTGACCATCTTTGACAAGAGAACAAAAGCCGGCGGTACCGTCCAGTGGGTCATCCCGGACTTTAGGATCCCCAGGGATGCTATCCAAAAGGATATAGAGCTCATCAAGAGGATGGGTGTGAAGTTGGAACTGGGTGTGGCTCCGGACTTTTCCGTGGAGGAATTGAAGCAGCGGGGGTTTGACTACATCTACTTAGCTATCGGCGCCGGCAAGTTCCTTCCCCTGGACATCGAGGGAGAACGGGACAAGGTGCAAAGCGCCTACCAGTTCCTGGCCCAATTCGTGGAGGATCCCAGCCGGTTGAACCTGGGGAGAAATGTCGCCGTCATCGGCGGCGGCAATACGGCCATGGATACGGCCCGGGCAGCTACCCGGGTGGCCGGTGTGGAGAAAGTCTATATCGTTTACCGGCGAACCAGAGAATACATGCCCGCCGACCGGGAGGAAATCACGCTGGCCCTGTCTGAAGGCGTGGAACTGCTGGAGCTCCTGGCGCCGGTTTCCCTGGCAAACGGCATCTTGAAGTGCCAAAAACTGCAGTTGGGTGAATTCGACAGCGCCGGGCGGCGTAAACCGGTACCCATTGAAGGTGCTTTCCTGGAGCTGCCGGTGGACACGGTCTTGACGGCTACCGGCGAGGGTATCGACTCAGAAATCTATGCCAAGAACGGCATTGCCCTCGATGACCGGGGCTACCCGAAAGTGAACCCGGATACCCTGGAAACCAACTTGGAGAATGTCTATATCGGCGGCGACGGCTTGTACGGGCCGAAGACGGTGGTGGAAGCGATTGCCCATGCGGCGAAAGCAGCCAGGGACATTTTGGCCAAGGAAGGCATGGGCGCAGCCAGTTGGGATCCGGAAACCAGCTTTGATCCGGAAAAACAGAACCAAGAGATCCTGGCGAAGAAGGGCGTCCTGAAAGAGCCCGAGGAGGCGCCGGAAAGCGAAAGATGCCTGGAATGTAACACCATTTGCGATATCTGCGCGGAGGTCTGCCCGAACCGGGCCAACTTCACCGTGGAAGTTCCTTCCCTAAGCAATAAGAACCAGATTGTGCATATCGACGGCATGTGCAATGAGTGCGGCGACTGTGCTACCTTCTGCCCGTACCAGGGTGCCCCTTACCGGGAAAAGATGACCCTGTACTGGAGCGAAGAGGACTTCTTCAACAGCGCCAACCCGGGCTTCCTGCTCCTGGAAGGCGGGGATACACCGACCTTCAAGGTGCGCCTGGACGGTGAAGTGAAGACGGTGAAATTTGATGCCGACGGCAAGACCAAAGACCTGGCCAATGAATACATTGCCGACTTGATCTGGACAGCTTATGCCGATTACAACTACCTGTTCTAAGGGTGAGCGGCAGTGCTGCGGCTTTCGGGAAGGGAACCGGCCTTCCCTTCCCGGAGTCCCTATTCTAAATAGGAGGTGTTGCTATGTTCATTGTAGGCAACGGATTGGTGATTACCGTTGATGAACAAGGCACGGTGTTGGAAAACGGTGCGGTGGTGGTGGAGGGCAATCTAATCAAAGAGATCGGTGATACGGCAGCCATGAAAGCCAAGTATCCCCAGGCGGAGTTCATGGATGTCAAGGGCAAAGTGATTATGCCCGGCATGATCAACGCCCATCACCATTTTTACAGTACCTTTGCCAGGGGCATTCCTTCCAAAGGCGGGAAGCCGGCCAAAACTTTCGGTGAAGTGCTGGAAGGTTTGTGGTGGCGGTTAGATAAGACCTTGACTTTGGAGGATGTTTACTACAGTGCCATGCTGCCGATTATTGACTGCGTCAAATGCGGAGCCACCACGGTTTTTGACCATCATGCCAGCCCCCATGCCGTCAAAGGCAGCCTGGACATGATTGCCAAAGCGGTGCTGGAAGCAGGTATTAGGGCCTGCCTGTGTTATGAACTGTCCGACCGGGACGGGGAAAAAATTACCCAGGAAGGTATTGAGGAAAACGTGGACTTCCTGAAGAGAGTTGCCCAGAATAACGAAGGGGACATGCTGGCGGCTTCCTTCGGGCTCCATGCTTCCCTGACCTTAAGCGATGAAACGTTACGAAAAGCCAAAGAGGCCGCCAGTGCCTTAGGGGCCGGTTTCCATGTCCATACCGCCGAAGGACCTGAGGATGTGGAAGACAGCCTCAAAAAATCCGGCATGCGCGTGGTGGAAAGGCTCAACAGCTTTGGTATTCTCGGTCCCAAGACCTTGGCCATTCACTGTGTCCATGTCAATGACCGGGAAATCGAAATCCTGGCAGAAACGGGCACCAACGTAGTCCACAACCCGGAATCCAACATGGGCAATGCAGTCGGGGTTTCTCCCGTGACCAAGATGTTAAATGCCGGGGTCACCGTCGGGTTAGGCACCGACGGGTTTACCTCCGATATGTTTGAAAGCGTGAAAGTGGCTAATGTGCTGCATAAACACGCTGCCCAAGATCCCAGCGCCTCCTGGGCGGAAGTGCCGCAGATGATCTTTGACAACAACCAGAAAATCGCGGCTAAGTTTTTCCAAAAACCCTTGGGTAAACTGGTGCCGGGTGCTTATGCGGATATTATCGTGGTGGATTACTATCCCTGGACCCCGGTCCATTCCGGCAACTACTACGGCCACGTGCTTTTCGGCATGTCCGGGCGGGCTGTGGAAACCACTATCGTTAACGGTAAAGTTTTGATGAAAGACCGGCAGCTGTTGTTTGTGGACGAGGCGGAAGTAGCCGCCAAGGCCAGGGAACTGGCTGTGAAAGTTTGGGAAAGATTTTAACAGTAGTTTTCTGGACGGGTGGAGTTTTGCCTAGCCGCGGCTCCACCTTTTCCTGACTTCAAACAACTTCCTGCAGGGCAGATGAGGAGGGGGTAAACATGTTACAGTTTGTGCTGAACGGTCGGCAAGTGACTGTCGACCCCGCCCAGGAAAGTTGGAACTTGCTGGAGTACCTGCGCCGGGAAGCCCGGTTAACTTCCGCAAAAAACGGTTGTTCGGAAGGAACCTGCGGCGCTTGTACGGTGCTCGTTGACGGTAAGGCCACCAGGGCCTGTACCGTGAAAATGTCCAAAATACAGGGTAAACAAGTCATTACCGTGGAAGGTTTGTCTGAGCGGGAAAAAGAGGTGTATGCTTGGGCCTTTGGCGTGGCCGGCGCCGTCCAGTGCGGTTTTTGCACTCCCGGCATGGTGATGAGCGCCAAAGGGCTCTTGGACCAGAATCTTAACCCCACGGAAGACGAGGTCAAGAAAGCCATTCGCTTCAATATTTGCCGCTGCACCGGCTACCGCAAGATCATCGACGGCATTTTATTGGCTGCCAAAGCGCTGCGGGGGGAAATTACGCCGGAAGAGTACAAGGGCAGCGGTCGCCTGGGCGAGCGTTTTGTACGGCCCGATGCGGCGCCTAAAGTACTGGGTACGGCGGAATACGTGGATGATTTGTTCTTCCCGGGTATGCTCTATGCCAAGGTCTTGCGGGCTCCCAAGCCCCGGGTTTTGGTGAAAGCCATTGATGTGTCTGAAGCCAGAGCTTTGCCCGGGGTGACGGTGCTGACGGCGGAAGACATTCCAGGTGACAATTACCAGGGATATATTGTCCATGACTGGCCTACCCTGGTGCCGGTGGGAGAAGAAACCCGTTACGTGGGCGACGCCCTGGCCATCGTGGCGGCACCTACGCCGGAAGAAGCGGAAAGGGCCCGGGAACTCATTAAAGTGGACTATGAAGAGCTGGAACCGGTGACAGACCCGATCCGGGCCCTGGCTGAAGACGCCCCTAAAATTCACCCGAAAGGGAACTTGCTCACTACCACCACCGTTAAAAGAGGCAACGTGGAGGAAGCGCTGGCCCAGTGTGACCATGTGGTCACCAACACTTACCGGACTCCCTTTACGGAACATGCTTTCCTGGAACCGGAGAGTGCCCTGGCGGTACCGGAAGGGGAGCGGCTGACGGTTTATGTGGGTACCCAAAGCGTCCACCATGACCGGCACACCTTGGCAAAGGTGCTGGGCATGCCGGAAGAAAAGATCCGGGTGGTCAACAAGTTTGTGGGCGGGGGTTTTGGCGGCAAAGAAGACATGAGCGTGCAGCACCATGCGGCTCTGTTGGCCATGGCCACCGGGAAACCGGTGAAACTCACCTTGACCAGGGAGGAAAGCCTGAAAGTCCATCCCAAGCGCCACCCCATGATCATGGAAGTGACCACCGGGTGCGACAAGGAAGGCAAAGTCCTTGCCATGAAAGCCAGGATCTACTTCGATACCGGTGCCTATGCTTCCCTGGGAGGACCGGTGCTGCAGCGGGCTTGCACCCACGCCACCGGGCCCTACTACATCCCCCATATCGATATTGTCGGGTACGGCGTCTACACCAACAACCCGCCGGCCGGGGCATTCCGCGGCTTTGGCGTGACCCAGTCGAACTTTGCATTAGAAAGTCAACTGGACATTCTAGCCGAAAAAGCCGGCATCAGTCCGTGGGAAATCCGGTACCGCAATGCCCTCCGCCCGGGGGACCGCATTGCATCCAACCAGATTGCCGCAGAGGACACTAATATTGTGGATACCCTGCTGGCGGTGAAGGAGGAATTTGAAAAGCACCCCTATGCCGGCATCGCCTGCGCCATGAAAAACGTGGGTCTCGGAGTCGGCAACCCGGATACCGGGCGCTCGGTACTGGTAGTGGAAAAAGGCCGGGTGAAAGCCTACACCGGTGCTGCCTGTATCGGACAAGGTATCGGTACCGTGGTGCACCAGGTCATCTGCGAAACCACCGGTTTGGCCCCCGATTCGATCGAGGTGACCCTGGCCGATACGGATCTGACCCCGGATTCCGGTGCCACCACCGCTTCCCGGCAGAGCTTGTTTACCGGCGAGGCTGTCCGCAGGGCGGCGGCCCAACTGGCGGAAGACCTGAAGCATCATTCCCTCGAGGAGTTGGAAGGAAAGCGCTACGAAGGGGAATACCTGGGTGTTACCGACCCGCTGAATGCGCCGGTGGAGAACCCGGTTAACCACGTGTCCTACGGCTTTGCCACGCAGGTCTGCATCCTCAATGAAGAAGGCAAGGTCCAGAAATTCATTGCCGCCCATGACGTCGGTAGGGTGGTTAATCCCATTGCCTTGGAAGGCCAGCTGGAAGGCGGCATTGTCATGGGGATGGGGTACGCCTTGACGGAGGATTTCCCCGTGGAAAACGGGGAACCGAAAGTCACCAAGTTCGGTCGCTTGGGACTGCTCCGGGCTACCGATATGCCTGAGTTTGAGATTAAGCTAATCGAGCCCAAGATCGGCAAACTGGCTTACAGCATTAAAGGGGTAGGGGAAATTGCGTCCATTCCCACCGCTTCCGCCATTGCCAATGCTTACTATCGCTTTGACGGGAAGCGGCGGTTTAGCTTACCCTTAGAAGATACCCCTTATCGTAAAAAATAGCGTACGGTTCATGGTTGGTTTGATGCCGGCAGGTGGTACTGCCTGCCGGCATCGCTGTTTGTTATGGGATTTAATGCTATGCAATCTTCTCTATAATGCCAATATTCTCTTTATACTCTATTATTGCTTTATTCTGCTTTCGTTCCGGAACGAGGCGGGGGAAAATAAAAGGCGTAAAAGCTGGGCAAGCTATTCACGCCGGTCCTTTTACGCCCGTAAAGGGGGTGGTACTATCGATTGGCGGAGCTGATTGACCAATGAAGCTGTTCTGTTTCGCTAGGCTTGAACTGCTAATCATGGGAGGATGATGGAATTGTCTGCTGAAAAAGTTGCCGGTGTAGCAGAAGAAAGACGTATTCAGCCCCTGTATGATGTAGAAGATGTGCCCCCGCTTAAAGAGGCCGTACCTTTAGGGATCCAGCATGTCCTGGCGATGTTCGCCAGCAACGTGTCCGTGCCCATCACGGTAGCCGCTGCCATCGGCTTGTCAGTGGCTGACCGGGCATTCTTGGCCCAGTGTGCCATGCTCGTAGCCGGTATCGCCAGTTTTGTGCAGGCACGTCCCGTCGGCCCTATCGGTGCCAGGCTGCCGGTGGTGATGGGTACCAGTTCCGGTTTTTTACCTGTCTGTCTGTCCATCGCCCAGCAGTACGGCATGGCCGCTTTGATGGGGGCCGCTTTTGTCGGTGGTTGGCTGGAAGTGATTCTTGGGTTTTTCTTAAAAGGATTACGTCGTTTCTTTCCCCCGGTAGTGACAGGTACTGTGGTGCTCACCATTGGTTTGTCTCTCTTGCCCATTGGCGTGAAAAACGCCGCCGGCGGGATTGGCGCTGCAGACTTCGGGAGTTTTAGTAATCTATTATTAGCCGGAATCGTCTTTGTTATCGTGGTTGTTATCCATCAACTAGGGAAAGGCTTCCTCGGGGCTTCCGCCATATTAATCGGTACCATCGTTGGCTTCCTGGTAGCAATTCCCATGGGTAAAGTAGATTTTACGCCGGTAGCGG
Organism: Clostridia bacterium; assembly: GCA_012840125.1. NCBI lineage: Bacteria > Bacillati > Bacillota > Clostridia > Clostridia bacterium. The sequence goes on from DULZ01000022.1 coordinate 23,766, forward strand.
AAGCCGGTTGGTTCTCTTTTCCCAATCCCCTGGCTTACGGTATGTCTTTTGAGTGGCCGGCCATTATGGCCATGCTGTTCATGTACATTGTGACGACGGTGGAAACGGTGGGCGATATCTCCGGGATTACCATGGGAGGTGCCGGCCGGGAGGCTACGGATAAGGAATTGTCCGGCGGTATTATCGCCGACGGCTTCTTCTCCAGCTTTGCTGCCATCTTTAACGCCCTGCCTAATACTTCTTTCAGCCAGAACGTCGGTCTCATTTCCTTCACCGGCATCATGAGCAATTATGTAGTGAAAGTAGGTGCCGTTTTCTTAATCCTCTGCGGCTTGTTTCCCAAGATCGGCGCTCTGGTGGCCTGCATTCCCATGCCCGTTTTCGGCGGCAGCCTCCTGATCATGTTCGCCTTTATTGCCACCTCCGGTATTACCCTCATTGTTTCCGGGGGGTTGACCAAGCGCAACCTGCTGATTGTCGCCGCATCCTTGAGCTTGGGCTTTGGTTTATCCGGTGTACCGGAAGCCATGCAGTATTTCCCGGAAAGCGTGAAGCTCATCTTCTCCGGGGCCGGGATCGTGCCGGCTTGTATCGTAGCTTTAGTGCTGAACCTGGTGCTGCCGCAAGACGAACGGCAAAACGGCACGGCCCGGGCTTAAAAAGCGCAAAAAGTTGAAAACGAAGGTCTCTAGGCTGCCCGCCTTGCGGAAGACTGGGGACCTTCCCCTTTAATCATTACCGGCTTTAGGGAGGGATGATACTCGTGTTGGTACATGGCCTGCCCCGTTGCTCGAAAAAATTTTTTGCGCTAAAGAAGGATTTTTGACACACAAGTGGAAATATAGATATAGTTGTCTGACATCTAAACAACACCCATTAACGCCCGCCGTTTGTAATTATCCATACTTGGGGGAAAAACAATCATGTTTCATACCAGGGTACCTCTTTATATAGAGATTGCCAAAGAGCTAAAAAAGCGCATCAATGATGGAGTTTATGCTCCGGGGCAGCAGCTCCCTTCCGAACCGGAGCTGGCCAACCAGTTTGGCGTGAGCCGCGGGACTTTGCGGGAAGCGTTGTCGGTGCTGGAAAAGGAAGGCGTCATCCGGAGAAGACATGGTATAGGTTCTTTTGTAGAGACACATTATAATAAAGTAATTGCTGGTATGGAAAAACTGGATCCCCTCATTGAGACCATTCGCCGTGCCGGGTACGAAGCGGAGGACCAGGTCCTTTCCATCCGCCAGACGGAGATCGATGCCAAGGCAGCGGAAGCCTTGGAAGTAGAGATGGGATCTGTGGGATATGTGATTGAAAGTGTTCGCCTGGCGGACAAAGTACCGGTAATTTACTGTTTTGACATCCTGCCCGGCTGGTTGGTACCTGATCCGGGGCTCTTGAACCAGCGCTACCGGTACGATTCCTTATCGGCCCTGTTAAAAGAAGTCTTTCGTTTGAAACCCCATCAATTTGTTTCCACCGTCAGTGCGGTGCTGCCGTTCCCCAAGACCCAGCGGATTCTAGGGATAGACAAGAAAACCCCGTTAATCCTGATTGAAGGCACATTGTATGACGAGGACGGGAGAGCCTTAAACTACGGCAAGCAGTTGTTCCGTTCCGACAAGTACCAGTTCCGCCTCGTCAGGAAATAAACAGCAAGAAACTTGGCCTTACCTATCGTGATCACCGTAAGGAGGTGAAGTAAATTCAGGGACCTTTGGAGGAGAGCATAGCGTTATAGGTTAGGCGAGTTCAACAAAATTTTGAGCAAGGAGTAGATAGGCAAATGGATTTCAAACAGATTTTACAAAAAGCTGAAGCTTATAGAGGCGACATGTCCAAATTCCTGCGGGATCTCATCGCTATTCCCAGCGAAAGCTGCCAGGAAAAAGGTGTTATTCACCGCATTAAAGAAGAAATGGAAAAAGTCGGTTTTGACAAAGTGGAAATCGACCCCATGGGCAACGTCCTGGGCTACATCGGCAAAGGCAAGCACTTAATTGCTATGGACGCCCATATCGATAACGTCGGGGTTGGCGACCGCCGTTTATGGGAATTTGATCCCTACGAAGGCAAGGAAGACGATGAATGCGTTTACGGCCGCGGCGCTTCCGACCAGTTGGGCGGCATGGCTTCCATGGTTTACGCCGGTAAAATAATTAAAGACTTAGGTTTGGAAGACGACTACACCTTGTTGATAACCGGTACCGTCCAAGAGGAAGACTGCGACGGGCTCTGCTGGCAGTACATCATCGAAGAATCCAAAATCAGACCTGAATTCGTCGTGCTCACTGAACCCACCAGCTGCCGGATTTACCGGGGCCACAGGGGCAGAATGGAAATCAAGGTGACCACCTACGGTGTCAGCTGTCACGGCTCCGCACCTGAAAGAGGCGACAACGCTATCTACAAGATGGCACCCATCCTCACCGAGCTGAGGGCACTGCACGAAAACTTGATGGACCATCCCTTCTTGGGCAAAGGTTCTTTGACCGTATCTGAAATCTTCTTTACTTCTCCCTCCCGCTGCGCAGTGGCGGACTCCTGCACCATTTCCATTGACCGCCGGCTGACCGCAGGGGAAACCCACGAATACGCCCTGCAACAGATTAGGAACTTGCCTTCCGTGAAGGCAGCCAATGCGAAAGTGGAAATGTACACCTATGAACGCCCGTCCTGGACCGGTTTGGTTTACCCGACGGAATGTTATTTCCCCACCTGGTTGATTGAAGAAGATCATCCAGCCACCAAGTCCCTGGTTGATGCTTACAAAGGTCTCTTCAACGATGCGCCTGAAGTAGACAAGTGGACCTTCTCCACCAACGGTGTTTCCATTATGGGTCGTTACGGCATCCCGTGCGTCGGCTTCGGTCCGGGGGCGGAAAAAGAAGCCCATGCTCCCAACGAGAAAACTTGGAAAGATCACCTGGTGAAAGCTGCCGCTATGTATGCCGCCATACCGAAGATTTACGTCCAAAAATATGCCCATGAAATGCCTGAGCAAACGGAAAACCTGGTCGCTGTGGATAAAAAATAAAAATTAATCATAGAAGCTCATAAAAAACATGAGGAGGTACATTGACATGCAAACCATTTTTAGAGGCCGTCATTTTATCACTTTGAAGGACTTCACCAAAGAAGAAATCGATACCATGCTGGATGTGTCCTTCGACCTGAAGAAAAAATTCGCTATGGGGGTTGACACTCCTTACCTGAAATACAAGACCATCTTCTTGATGTTCTTTGAACAGTCCACCCGGACGCGGAACTCCATGGAAGCCGGTATTGCCCAACTGGGCGGCCATGCCAACTTCTTGGATACCAGCAACATGCAGATTGCCCACGGCGAATCCGCCAAGGACACCGCCGTCATCCTATCCCGTTTCGGCCACGGTATTGCCGTCCGGAACTGCTTCTGGGGCGAAGGTAACAAGTATATCACCGAAATGGCCAAGCACTCCACCGTGCCCATTATGAACCTGCAGTGCGACTTGTATCACCCGTTCCAAGCTTTGGCCGACTTGATGACCATGCAAGAAAAACTGGGCGACCTGCGCCGGAAGAAAGTATCCATCATCTGGGCTTACGCTACGAGCCATAAGAAACCCATTTCCGTACCCGTGTCCCAAGTGCTGCTGTTCCCCCGTTACGGCATGGACGTATGTTTGGCCTACCCGAAAGGCTGGGAGCTGCCTGACTGGGTCATCGAAGAAGCCAGGAAGTTTGCCGAAGAAAACGGCGGCAGCCTGACCATCACCCATGACGAAGAAGAAGCTTACCGGGATGCTGACATCGTTATTCCGAAGAACTGGGGCAGCTGGGTCACCAACCAAAGCACTGCCGTAGTGGACGATGCTCTGGAAGCCAACCGGCACTGGAAGTGCACCGAAGAGAAAATGAAACTGGCCAAACCCCACGTCATGTACATGCACGCCCTGCCTGCCGACCGGGGCAATGAAGTGGAAGACTCCGTCATCGACGGGCCGCACTCCATCGTCTATGATGAAGCGGAAAACCGGCTCCACACTGCCAAGGCAGTGATGACCCTCCTCATGAACGGCAAGTAAATTGCAGTCTGAATCCCCGCAGCGATGCGGGGATTTTAATTGTGCTTAAATATAGAAAAATTTATCACAGGATACTTTACAATAAAAAAGATTAATGCTAAAATGGCATTAGGGAAAGTACATAGGAGAACTTTCACAAATACAAAGCGGAGAATGAAGGATACGGGAGAGTTCCCGGCGATACACGCGCGGGCACCGAAGGAGCAAGCTTCAAACCGCCAATTTGAAGCGAAACTCTCAGGTCAAAGAACCGTATCCTAACTCACCTCTGGAAAGTCTTCCACGGACGCCGAAGGAGTAACACTCTCAGGCAAGCCAGACAGAGTGCAGGCAGCAATGCCTGCCTATTTTTATGCCAAGATTGCACTATTTTTCACATAAGCCAGAAATTTTTGCTGGCATAAATTATTGGTCCTTACTAACACTAATCTTGACGCAAAATCCCTTGCTGCCCGGGAGGGAAAGCCCATTGACACCGGTTTTAATCAGCAATAATCCCCTTGTTTGGGAAAGGTATCCATCCGCCGTCAAAGTACAGGGCACGTTGAAGGACGTGCTCCTCCGGACCAGGGACGGGATCCATCGCGGCATGAAACTTCTCACCCATCCTCTTACCGGTAGTATTAAACCCAATCAATCGCCCTATAAATCCGTGCTCCTCATCCAGCAAAGGGGCAATACCGTAGACTTGTTTTCGCTGCAGCTCATTGAGGAGGCTTTAGCCACGGTGGCAAAATTTCGATCCTTGTCCTGCGATTTGCCTGCTGCCATTAAGCAAGACTATCAAGTGATTGATTTATCCTTTGTGGTATCCGCCTGGGATAGCCTCAGACCGTTAGGCATAACGGAACCAAATGACCAGCCAAAGGAGGCATGATTACATGGAGAAAAAGCTGTGGGACATTTTAATCGTGGGCGGCGGTCCTGCCGGCCTGGCGGCGGGGATCTACGCCTCCCGGGCTAAAATGCAAGCCCTGCTCTTGGAAAAAGCCAAACCCGGGGGGCAAGCCGCCACTACTGAGGAAATGGAGAATTACCCCGGTTTCGGCAGGGGCGCCACGGGGCCCGGCATTATGGAAGCCATGCGCAAGCATGCGGAGGAATTCGGCACCACCATCATCAAGGAAGAAGTCGTGGATGTGGAACTGGAGAGCCATATCAAAAAAGTGATCACCAAAAGCGGCAACGTTTATGAAGGCAAAGCCCTGATCCTGTGTCCCGGCAGCAAACCGCGCTCTTTAAACATTAAAGGGGAGCAAGAATTTATCGGTAAAGGTGTTTCCTGGTGTGCCACCTGCGACGCGGATTTCTTCGAGGACCTGGATGTGGTGGTGGTGGGCAACGGTGACGCCGCCATTGAGGAAGCCATGTATCTCACCAAATTCGCCGAAACCGTGACCATTATCGTCATCCACGATGAAGGGATCCTGGACTGTAACAAGGCCAGCGCCGAAAAGGCCTTTGCCAACCCCAAAATCAAGTGGGTCTGGAATTCAGTGCTGGAGGAAATCAAAGGGGACGGTTTGGTGGAAGCGGTGGCGGTGAAGAACCTGAAAACGGGCGAAATCTGGGATCTGCCCACCAACGGCGTGTTCTTCTTTGTCGGAACGGTGCCGCAAACCGGTTTTCTCAAGGGAAAGCTGGAACTGGATGCCCAGGGATACATCGTCACCAATGAAAAAATGGAAACCAGTGTGCCCGGTGTCTATGCCGCCGGGGACTGCCGGCGCAAGTACCTGCGCCAGGTGGTAACAGCAGCCTCCGACGGGGCCATAGCAGCGGTGGCGGTCGAGAAATACCTGGCGGAGGAGGAAGCTTTCCAAGTACAGGTGCTGGAACAAAAAGTGCCGGTGGCAGTGGTGTTCTGGGCCCCGCAAAATGAGAAGAGCATTGAAATGGTATCGGCCCTGGAGCAGGCCATGACCGGTTTTGAAAAAGCGAAGCTGGCGAAAATCGACGTCTATCGCAACCAGCTCACGGCATCCCGTTACCAGGTGAAGGAAATCCCTGCAGTCCTGGTCTTCCGGAACGGGGAAGTGGCGGCCAGGTTTGAAGGGGATTTCCAAGCGGATGAAGTGGTGCAGCAGATAGACGCCGGTTTGGCATAAATGGTGACTAAACTGAGACCATAATTAGGGGGTGAGCAGATGATTATCGTTGACAAGGATAATTTTCAGGCGGAAGTGCTGGAGGCTGAGGGGCTGGTGGTAGTGGATTTCTGGAGCCCGAAATGCGAACCCTGCCAGGCGCTGATGCCGGAGGTAGCCAAGTTGGCGGAAAAATACAGCGGCCAAGCCAAGTTCTGCAAGCTGGACACGGCCGCGAACCGGCGGCTGGCTATCAGCCAGAAGGTATTAGGATTGCCCACCATTGGTTTTTACCGCAACGGCGAGAAAATCGCTGAACTGACCAAAGAGTTTACCATTGATGACGTGGAAGCGAAACTCAAAGAACTGCTGTCATAGGGCAATACGCGAGGAGGTGACAAGCATGCGCTTAGAAATCGGCAACATTTATATCAAAGACGTACGGTTCGGCAGTCAAACGGAAGTAAAAGACGGGGTGCTATACATTAACAAAGAAGAGCTGGCCAGGGTCACCGCTAATGATGAGCGGATTGCTTCCGCGGAAGTCTTTTTGGCCAAGCCGGGGGATGAAACCCGAATCATTCCGGTCAAGGACGTGATTGAACCCCGGGTGAAAGTCTCCGGCTCCGGTGGGATGTTCCCCGGCTTTATCGCCAAAGTGGATACGGTGGGCGAAGGCAGAACCCACGTGCTGAAAGGTACCGCTCTGGTGACCACCGGCAAGATCGTCGGCTTCCAGGAAGGCATCATCGACATGTCCGGCCCCGGCGCGGAGTATACTCCTTTCTCCAAGACCCTGAACATCGTGGTCAAAGTGGATCCCATCGACGGGCTGCACCAGCACGAGCATGAAGCCGTAGTCCGCCTGGCGGGCTTAAGAGCCGCCGCATACTTGGGCGAAGCGGGTAAGAACGTGGAACCCGACGATGTGCAGGTATACGAAACGAAACCCCTCCTGCAGCAAGCAGCCGAGTATCCCGATCTGCCTAAGGTAGCCTATGTCTACATGCTGCAGACCCAAGGATTGTTGCATGATACCTACGTCTACGGCGTGGATGCCAAGCGCATCATCCCCACTTTGATTTACCCGACGGAAGTCATGGACGGGGCCATCGTCAGCGGTAACTGCGTCTCCGCCTGTGACAAGAACCCCACTTATGTGCACCAGAACAACCCGGTGATCCATGATCTGTACGCCCGCCACGGCAAGGACTTGAATTTCATCGGCGTGGTCATCACCAATGAGAACGTCACTTTGGCCGATAAAGAACGTTCCTCCAACATGACCGCCAAGCTGGTGGAGTTAATCGGCGCCGAAGCCGTCATCATATCCGAAGAAGGTTTCGGCAACCCCGATGCGGACCTGGTCATGAACTGCGCCAAGATTGAACAGAAAGGCATTAAGACGGTCCTGATTACCGACGAATACGCGGGGCAAGACGGTGCATCCCAGTCCCTGGCCGACTCCACGCCCCATGGTGATGCAGTTGTGACGGCGGGCAACGCCAACGAAGTAATCACCCTGCCCCCCATGAAGACTGTCATCGGCTATCCGGAAGTGGCCGATGTGATTGCCGGCGGCACTGCGGGCAGCTTAAAACCCGACGGCAGTATCACCGCAGAAATCCAAGTGATTACCGGTGCCACCAATGAACTCGGTTACCATTATCTCACCGCAAAAGGGTTTTAACAGCGAATGGGAATTTAATGACTAAAGAAAGGAGCGAGATAGAGATGCTACAAGGGAAAAAAGTAGCCATCTTGGGCGACCGGGACGGCATTCCGGGTCCGGCCATCGAGGAATGCGTCAAGTCCGCCGGCGCGGAAGTGGTTTTTTCCACTACCGAATGCTTTGTCTGAACGGCGGCCGGTGCGATGGACCTGGAAAACCAAGCCCGGATCAAAGAATTAGCCGAAAAATACGGTAACGAAGACCTGATCGTGGTCTTAGGCGGTGCGGAAGCAGAAGCCAGCGGTTTAGCCGCCGAAACCGTATCCCAAGGCGATCCGACTTTTGCAGGTCCATTAGCGGGAGTCTCGTTGGGACTCAAGGCTTATCACATTTTCGAACTGAAAGACGAAATCGACCCGGCAGTCTACGACGAACAAGTTAGCATGATGGAAATGGTGCTGGATGTGGATGCCATCGTCAACGAAGTGAAGACTTACCGGGGCTAATTGCCACAGAAAAGGGGGGATCAGCGTGAAGCGCGTGGTACACTATATCAACCAGTTCTACGCAGGTATCGGCGGCGAAGAGAAAGCGGACCACAAGCCGGAGGTCCGGGAGGGCCATGTGGGACCCGGGATGGCCTTTCAACAAGCCTTCAAAGACGAAGCGACCATTGTCGCCACCGTCGTCTGCGGGGACAGCTATTTTAATGAGAATATGGACACGGCTTTAGCGGCAGTCCTGGACATGATTAAGCAATATGAACCGGATTTGGTCCTCGTAGGTCCGGCTTTTAACGCCGGCCGTTACGGGGTGGCCTGCGGCGCGGTGGCCAAGGGAGTGGCCCAAACCCTGGGCGTGCCGGTAGTCGGCGGCATGTTCCCGGAAAATCCCGGTGTCGACATGTACAAGCAGTACGCCTATTTCATTGAGACGGGCAACTCCGCCGCCGGCATGAGGAAAGCCGTGGCAGGCATGTCGGCCCTGGCCCTGAAACTCTTGCGAGGCGAAGAAGTGGGCGAACCTGAAACCGAAGGATATATTCCCCGGGGCATCAGGAAAAACTTCTTTGCCAAAGAAAGAGGCTCCAAGCGGGCGGTAGATATGCTCCTCAAGAAGATCAGAGGGGAATCCTTTGTCACCGAATATCCCATGCCCGTCTTTGACCGGGTACCCCCGGCTGCCCCGGTGAAGGACATTACCAAGGCTAAAATCGCCTTAGTATCTTCCGGCGGCCCGGTGCCCAAGGGCAACCCTGATCATATTGAATCCTCCAGCGCTACCAAGTACGGCAAGTACAGTTTGGCCGGCATCAATGATCTCAACCCGGACAACGGCCAAACGGCTCACGGCGGTTATGACCCGGTCTACGCCAACGAGGACCTGGACCGGGTGCTGCCGGTGGACGTCATGAGAGAATTGGAAGCCAACGGAGAAATCGGCAGCCTGCATGAATACTGGTACTCGACGGTGGGTAACGGCACATCCGTGGCCAACGCCAAGAAATACGCGGCGGAAATTGCCCAGGACTTACTGGCAGCAGGAGTGGATGCCGTCATCCTGACCTCCACGTGAGGGACCTGTACTCGTTGCGGTGCAACGATGGTGAAAGAAATTGAAAGAGCAGGCATTCCTGTGGTGCACATGTGTACGGTAGTACCCATTTCCCTGACCGTAGGTGCCAACCGGATTGTCCCCACGGTGGCGATTCCTCACCCCCTCGGGAACCCAGCCTTGTCCCGGGAGGATGAAAAAGAGCTGAGACGGACGCTGGTCCGGAAGGCCCTGATGGCCTTGCAAACGGAAGTCAGCGGGCAAACTGTGTTTGAGCAGTAATTGCCTTGTCGGGGCGAGGTCCCTGTGCCGCCCGGGCCGAGCCAGTAGAGGGCTCAGGTTGGTTCTCGCCCGTGCAGCAAAATGTCACGCTCAAGGGGACACCTCCAACCGGTGTCCCCTTGCAGTTTTTCAATAGTGGTGGAGGTGAGACGATGAATTACCCGGTCATTAAAGGTGCCAGTTATGCTTTAGTGCATGCGCCGGACCTGGTGCTGCATTTAGGTACCACCCAGACTTCGGAAGCTTTGAAAAACCCCAATTCGGAACATTTACAAAAACTGCCTGAACATTTTCGCACCTTTGCGGAAGCGGTGCAATACGCCCCTAACCAGGTGTATATCGGCAACATGGAGCCCGATGCCCTGGCGGGAATTGCCAAGCCCTGGTATGAAAACCCGGTGGAAGGAGCCCAACGTTTCGGCCGCTTCGGGGAAATCATGCCTTTAGATGAGTTTTTCGGCCTCATGAAAATTGTGGACGCCTTTGACCTGGTTCACCTGGAAGACAGCTTCCAAAGCCGGGTGAAAGAGAAACTGGCGGCCCACCCGGTTTTGCAGGGGTTGAAAGACCTGGGCAAGTTGGACAAAGCCGGCACTGCTTTAGAAGCCATTCGGGATTTAGTAGCGAAAGACCTGGCGGAAGGCATGTATCTCGACGGCAAGCTGGTGGGCTGTGTCAAGCGAGCCCATGAGTTTGACGCGGCTTTATCCCACCATGTGATGTTTGAAAACCTGGCCAGCAAAGCCTCCGCCGTCCTGGCCTTAATGCACTTGTTTGCCAAGACGGGCCTGAAACCGGAAGAGGTGGATTATATCATCGAGTGTTCCGAAGAGGCCTGCGGCGACATGAACCAGCGCGGGGGCGGCAATTTTGCCAAAGCCATCGGGGAAATCTGCGGCTGCATTAACGCCACCGGTTCCGATACCAGGGGCTTTTGTGCCGCGCCGGCCCATGCTCTGGTGAATGCGGCGGCCCTGGCCCAGGCAGGTGTGTATGCAAACATTGTCGTGGTGGCCGGCGGCTCGACGGCGAAACTGGGGATGAACTCTAAGGATCATTTGAAGAAAGGCATGCCGGTGCTGGAAGACATGATCGCCTCTTTTGCCGTCCACGTCAGCCAAAATGACGGCGTCAGCCCCGTGATTCGCACCGATATGATCGGCAAGCACAATATCGGTTCCGGGGCTTCACCGCAAGCGGTCATGCAAGCCATCGTGATGGACCCGCTGGAAAAGGCCGGCATCAAGCTAAGTGACATCGATCGCTTTGCGCCGGAAATGCAAAACCCGGAAATCACCGTACCGGCCGGCGCCGGGGATGTGCCCAATGCCAACTACAAGATGATTGCCGCCTTAGGGGTGAAAAAGGGGTATCTTGAAAAAGAGAAGCTGGCGGAAGAAGTGGAAAGGTTCGGCATGCCAGGCTTCGCCCCGACCCAAGGCCATATCCCCTCCGGGGTACCTTTCATCGGCTTTGCGCGGGAAATGATCATGGACGGCCGCATCCGGAGAGCCATGATCATCGGTAAAGGCAGCTTGTTCTTGGGCCGCTTGACCAACCTCTTTGACGGGATCTCCTTCATCATGGAGAAAAACTCCGGCACAGTGGAAACGGGGGTTAATAAGGACGAGATCAGGCTGATGATTGCCGATGCCATGCGCGACTTGGCCAAGGCTTTCAAAGGAGAGTAAGTCTAAAATCTCCTCATCAGGGAGGTGAGACGATGGATAACCGACAAATCCGTGCCACCATCGGGACGATTTTTGAAGAAATTGCCGATGGTTTGGTTACCGGCAGTTTTGGCAAGAAAGTAAGAATAGGGCTCACCATTCTAGGCAGCGAGCACGGTCCCGGGGAAGTGATGCAGGGAGCGGAACTGGCCCAAAAGCAAAACCCCGACCTGGAGGTCGTACTGATCGGGAGCGGCGTCGAGACTGCTTTGGCCATGGTGCCCGCCCAAGACGAGAAAGAAGCCCACGCCTTGATGGACGATATGCTGGCCCAGGGCGAGCTGGACGGGGCCGTGACTATGCACTACAATTTTCCCATCGGTGTCTCCACCGTGGGCCGGGTGATCACCCCGGGCCGGGGCAGGGAAATCTTCCTGGCCACTACCACCGGCACTTCCGACACCGAGCGGGTATCCGCCATGCTCAAGAACACCCTTTACGGCATTGCCACCGCGAAAGCCTGCGGGATCCCTAATCCTACGGTAGGCATCCTGAACATCGAAGGGGCCAGGCAGTTGGAGCGGGCCCTGCTCAAATTGCAGGAAAGGGGCTATCCCATCAACTTCGCCCAGTCGGCCCGGGCCGACGGCGGCCTGGTCATGCGGGGCAATGACCTGCTGCTGGGCGTACCGGACGTGATGGTGATGGACAGCCTGACCGGCAACGTGCTCATGAAAATGTTCTCCGCTTATACCAGCGGCGGCGACTACGAGACCTTGGGCTACGGGTACGGTCCCGGGGTGGGCGAAAAATATGACCGGATTATCTGTATTATTTCCAGGGCCTCCGGCGCCCCGGTGATAGCCGGCGCTGTTCGTTTTGCCGCCGATTGCGCTAAGGGTCAAATCCTGGCTAAAGCGGCGGAAGAATTTGCTTTGGCCAGGCAAGCGGGATTGGATGAAATGCTTGCCACCCTGGCTTGTCCCTTGAAAGGGGATAAGAAACCCGAGGGCGGGGCTCAGGTGTCTGCACCTCCGGCGAAACCGGTGACGGCGGAGATACCCGGGGTGGAAATCTTAGAACTTGAAGAGGCGGTCCAATTGCTCTGGCAGTCGCATATTTATGCCCAGAGCGGCATGGGCTGCACCGGTCCCATTATCCTGGTGGCCCCGGAAGACAAAGAAGCAGCCGTAAGAATTCTCAAAGAAGCCGGTTACCTGTAAACAAAAAAAACGGGCGGTTGAATGTTAACTGTACTAATAAAGGGACAGGTTAGCTTTACCATGGCTTGTCCCTTTATATTATTATTGACAAAGATTTTTCTAAACGCTAGTATATGAGTATAACATCATATAATCATAGGTGGTGGTAAATTGGAGCTGATCGTCATACTTAAGGCTCTGGCGGATAAAACCAGGTTAAGGATGCTGCACCTGTTAAAGGAACGGGAATTATGTGTTTGTGAAATCGAAGAAGTCTTAGGTATACAGCAGTCCAATGCCTCCCGGCACCTGGATAAACTCCGGAATGCAGGGTTGGTCTGTTGGGAAAAGAGAGCCCAGTGGGTGTATTACCGCCTCAATGAAGAGACTCTCCGGCATTACCCTTTCCTCAGCGCGATAATTAGAGAAGAGGCCAATAAGCTTCCATGCTGCCGGCAGGATATGCTCCGGTTGGAGAACGTGAAAGGCTGCGAAAGCTGCTCGGCGCGTCAGTAATAACTGAACAAATCTTTATGGGGCTTTTATAAATGGAGGTGTTGTCATTTTGACAAAGTCGGTAGCGACAAGACTATCCTTTTTGGATAGATACCTTACTCTATGGATTTTCCTGGCTATGTTCCTGGGGGTAGCATTGGGTTATCTTTTTCCTGGGTTTGCCGGATTTCTGGACCGTTTATCCCTAGGGACTACTTCGATTCCCATTGCGGCCGGACTCATCGTTATGATGTACCCGCCTTTGGCTCGGGTTAAATACGAAGAGCTGGGTAAAGTATTCAAGAACCGTAAAGTGCTGGGGCTATCCCTCCTACAAAACTGGGTCATAGGGCCTGTTCTTATGTTTGTACTGGCTATTCTCCTTTTATCCAACCATCCGGAATACATGGTCGGGGTTATATTGATAGGATTAGCCCGCTGTATTGCCATGGTTATAGTCTGGAACTCCCTGGCAGGGGGAGACAATGAATATGCGGCTGCCTTGGTAGCTTTCAATTCCCTGTTTCAGGTGGTGTTTTATTCCATTTACGCTTACATCTTTGTGACCCTCCTGCCGGATTGGCTTGGTTTGGGCGGCATGGAAGTGCGGGTATCCATGGGAGAGGTGGCCAAAAGTGTAGCCGTCTATCTCGGCATTCCTTTTGCTGCCGGGTTTCTGACCCGCCTTTTCCTGCGGCCTGCCAAAGGGATCGACTGGTATGATCAAAGGTTTGTTCCCGCCATATCTCCTGTTGCTCTGTACGCCCTGCTGTTTACCATCGTAGTAATGTTCTCCCTTAAAGGAGAGTATATTGTCAACCTGCCCCTGGATGTCATACGCATTTCCACACCGCTGCTTATCTACTTTACAGTGATGTTTGGTGTGTCCTTTTTCATTTCCCAAAAAATGAAAGTGAATTACGGCCAGACCGCGGCCCTTTCCTTTACCGCTGCCAGCAACAATTTTGAACTGGCCATAGCCGTTTCCGTAGCCGTATTCGGCATTGATTCCGGTCAGGCCTTGGCAGCAGTGGTAGGGCCGTTGGTGGAAGTGCCGGTAATGATTGGTCTTGTTAATGTAGCCTTGTACTGGCGGAAGAAGTATTTCAACTCCGGTTCAACGGCCGTGAATACCAATAATTAATAGGAGGAAACATTATGGAAAAAATCCGTGAGGAAGTACAGAAACACTATGGTGAGATAGCCCGTCAGATAAGGACGGGCGGGCAGGGATGCTGTTGTGGGCCCAGCAGTTCCTGCTGCAGCACCATTACCCGTGTAGACATCAACTATCACCATGAAGACCTGTCCGCCTTGCCAACTGAAGCACTCCGGGCCTCGCTGGGATGTGCCAATCCCCATGCTCTAGCTGAATTGAAGGAAGGAGAAACCGTACTGGATTTGGGAAGCGGTGGAGGTATTGATGTCCTACTGGCCTCCCGGTATGTAGGTTCCACCGGAAAAGTCTATGGTCTGGATATGACTGATGAAATGCTGGCCTTGGCAAACAGCAACAAGGAACGCATGGGAGCAGATAATGTGGAATTCTTGAAGGGCTACATCGAAGAAATACCTCTGCCGGATGAAAGTGTGGATGTAGTGATGTCCAACTGTGTAATTAATCTCAGCAGTGACAAAGGTAAGGTAATGAGTGAGATATACCGTGTCTTAAAACCCGGGGGTAGATTAGCCATTGCCGATATAGTATCCACCCGGGAAGTTCCCGCAGAGATCCGGCAGGTTACTTCCTTGTGGGTATCCTGTATCGCCGGCAGCCTGGGTGTGCAGGAATATGAGCAACTGCTGGCTCAGGCCGGGTTTAAGCAGATCAGCGTTGCTCCGGTAAACTACTATACTAGGGAAGTCCTGCAGGGCTTAGGCGCCCAGGAAACCAGCCTAACTGAAGCCCAGTGGGAAATGGCCGATGGCGCTTTCGCCGGTGCTTTAATAAAAGCGGTGAAGTAAAACAAAACCCTCCTAACCCAGAGCCGTATTTGTGTGGAGACCCCCCGGCTATCACTCAATGTTTTAGATTCCCAGCTTCCCCGATCCTTCGACCCGGTACGCCACGCCTTTTTTCACATCCCCATCGGCGTGAAGGGCAACGGCAATGGACGCTATCCGGGTTTAGACCGGGGAGTGGTGTTGTTTACCGGGGCCGGCATCATGAAGACCGGCCCCTTGCCTTGATGTTGGCGTGGGGGCTTTTCCACATCATTTTGTTTGGTTTCTTTACCCGGTATAACCGAGGGTGTGGAATCGCTAATAAGGTTCACTGACTACCACATAATCGCCGTCTTCAATCAAATCGAAGAGCTCCCAGTCGGTATCTTCGAAATGCCACCATTCCAACTGGATGGAACGGAAGCCGGCTTCCCGCATCACTCGCTCCAGCAACTGGGCATTTTGCTTCTGCAGGGGAGTGGCTTGGCGATAGCTCCTGGTGGCCTTCTCCGTCATATCGTCAAAATCGCTGGGCATATCCAGTTCATTGCCCTCCCAGTCCGTCAGGGTCACATCCACGGCACATCCCCTGGTGTGTTTCGACCCCTTGGCGGGATGGGCAAAGTAGCTCTTGTCCTCCGCGTTTTCCCACAACTGCAGCTGCACCGATGCCGGGCGATAGCCGTCCCACAGCTTCAGCCGCAGTCCTTGCCGGTTGAGCATGTCACTGGCATGCTTCAGTTTTTCCGCCGTCTCTATTCTGAGCAGGGCTTCATACCCGGGCTCGTACAGGGGCCTGCCTATAATGTTGTTGCCGGAGGCATACCGGAGGTCGATAATCAGGTTGGGAATGTATTCCTGTAATTTCACCAGCCGGGCTTTCCCCCGTGCCCGGATGGCTTCTTCCGCCATTTTGTACTCCGACAGTTCGTTGATTTTCTGCAGGATCCGGACTACCTCTTTTCCTTTGGCCGGGGTGGGCTGGAAATTGTTCCTATCCCTCGTGGAGGAAATGTAGCAGGGAATATAATACGGTTCCCTGAATTCCACGATGGACCGGTCAGTGCCGTCAAAGACCACTTCCTGCTGGTAAATGAATGTATCCTGGTCAGCGGGATTCTTATGGCCGGCATAGCAGAAGTTGCCCAGGCTGTAAACGATGTAACGGTCCCGGTAACGCTCCACTCCTTGAATCACGTGGGGATGGGAACCTGCCACCAGATCGGCGCCGGCATCGATGGCCGCATGAGCCAGAGAACGCTGACGTTCCGTGGGCTCATAGCTGTATTCTTGACCCCAGTGAAAATACACCAGTACCAAATCATTCCGGCCTTTCAACCATTGAACCTTATTCCGGACCTCCGCTTTCAGCAGTTCATGGTCGACACCTTGCTCGAATTCCCCGAACTCGTTAAACCCGGCCATCCCGATTTTCACACCCTTGATTACCGTTTCGTACACATCATCGTAGCCGAAATAGCCGATGCCGTAGCTGTCCAGGGCGGCCTTGGTGTCCTGATATCCCTGTACCCCGTAATCGTAAGTGTGGTTATTGGCCAGGTTGACCACATCCACGTTGCCTGCCGCCAGGATCTGCCCGTACTCGGGTCGGCCTTTGAACCAAAAGTTGCGGCCGTAGTCAAATTTCTCTTCCCGCCGGGCAACCGCGGTCAAAGGGTTTTCCAAGTTGGCCACGGTCAAGTCATCGGCGGCGAAAATGTGAGCCACATTGGCAAAAAAATACCCGTAGTCTCCCTGCACCTGCTGCAAGACATCCTCCAGGTAGTGTTCATAGGGAAAACGAAATTCCGTGCCAATCAGTACGTCTCCGACCAGGCTGATCTTGATCACCACGTCCTCCGGTACCGGGGGCCGGGTTTCGGTCTGGGCAGGCTCGGGCCCGGAACGGGCCGGTGCCGCCGGGCCAATTAGATGCCACATGTCAAACACATACTTGCCGAACAAGACCATGAAGGCAAGCAATACCAGGGGCACGGTAGTCCTGAGCACCATCTTTGCCATGGTAATCACCCTTGTCGACAATTTTTGCCAGCCTTACCGTTATTGTAATTGGTTGTATTACATATTTCAAGAATATTCATACTAAACGGTGAAGCATATTTCCTAAGCTCCGGTTATTCTGAGTACTCACCAAGAGTCAAGTTTCTGGCCCGTGCCGGAACAACAGCCTGCATTCCTGTCCCGCCGGTGCTCAATGCCTCTCCTCCTCAGCATCCCAGGCCGGTTTATAATTTCATCAATTGATGCTATAATCTGATGGACGATTTTCTAATTTCTGCACTTATTGAAATGCTTAGCAAAGGTGAGGAAATGATGGCACAAACCTGTTCCCATTGCAAGACAACCCTTAGATGGGGTAGCAAGTTCTGCGGGTATTGCGGTACACCGGTGGCACCGGAGGAACGCCGCTGCCGTAAATATGCAAGTATGAGAAGGGAAAATTGATCCCGGTATGAACCGGTAAGCACCCGGTCCCCTCTAGCTTCCCATCCCCCGTCCCCAAACGGGATGGGACCGGGGTACTGTTGTTGATATTATCAAAGGTTAATGGCCGTGGAAAGTTACTTGCTTGCCATCCACTTTAGCCCCGTTGGAACAGCAAGGCATACCCAGCTGTTGCATAGCGCTGTTTCCTTAGTTGGAAACAAGAAAAAACCAGTCCCTATCCTTAACGATGGGGACTGGTTTTTTAACATTCTTGCTTCCTTGTTTTTCCTTTGTATCATACTCAACGTGGCCCACTTTTGCCGTGATGCTTAGACTATCTTTTATAATTCTTACGAGCAGCGAAAAGATTTGGTCAAGTCTCTTACTTTTGCCGACCGGTGTTCATGCAGTGAAAAAAACAGATAGACTACATAAATTATTATGCAGTCTATCTACTGCCGCAGGCTGGTTAACCCGTGACCGGCTTTGTTATTGCTGTTCAAATTCATCCTTTCCTACACCGCACAAGGGGCATACCCAGTCATCAGGCAATTCTTCAAAAGGAGTTCCCGGAGCGATACCGCTTTCAGGGTCCCCTACCTCGGGATCGTATTCATACCCGCACACTGTGCAAACCCATTTTTCCATACTAGCTGTCCCTCCCAGGGAAAGAATTGGTACATATGATTATAGCTGAATTCTCAGTGCTTTGAAAGCTTTATTTTATTTATTTGACAATCAAAATGGGGATATGCACGGCATGACATACCTTTTCACTCACGCTGCCTAAAAGGATCTCCTGCCAGTTGCCTAGACCCCGGCTGCCTATAACCACCAGGTCATAACCGTCAGCATTGGCGGTTTCCGCAATCTTTTCCGCCGCATGCCCCACTTCAAAACGGGTCCGGACCCGGATGTCTTTTTCCCGGAGTACTGCTAAAGTGCGGTCAAGAACCGGCTGGGCTTTGCCGGCTAAGGCTTCTTCGAAAGTAACTGTGTCGGAGGCCAATTCGTGCTGCAGTTCCGTGGTTAGTTCCGGGGTGAGCGTCAGCACGTGCAGCACGGTTACTTCGGCGCCGGGGATTAGGGCAGCCAATTCCCGTGCCGCTTCCGCTGCTTTCAGCGCGTGGGTAGAACCATCCGTTGCCAAAAGGATTTTCTGGTACATACAATGCATCCTTTCCCTCGAGTTTTGGTCCGGTGTTATTAACCATTACCTAATATTCCCTCAAAAATCTATTTCTACTTTCCGGCGAGAATTCCTTGTGGACACAGGAACATAACCGGGCAGAGGCAAGAAATATCATTGAAATTGTCGAAACAAGTATTATAAGATGGAAGTAACAAAAGCCGGTACAGGCGCATATGATGTCATCCCCAAACAGCATGCTCAGAAAGGAGAGGAGAGACCGTGTTGAAGACCTTAGTGGTGCTGGTGGCGGCCTACTTGTTAGGCTCCATACCGGTGGCGTACCTGTTGGTGAGGAAGGCTTATGGCCGGGACATCAGGCGCATCGGCAGCCGCAACGTGGGCGGCATGAATGTGGCGCGCCATGTGAGTTTCGGGCTGGGCTTGTTGACGATCTGCCTGGATATGGCCAAAGGTATCTTAGCCTTGCTCCTGGCCAAATACTGGGCAGGCACGACCGCGGCTTTAGTGCTGGCGCCTGCTCTGGTGATTGCCGGTGATATCTGGCCGGTATTCCTCGGTTTCCGGGGCGGCAAAGGACTGGCGGCCGGGTTTGGGTCTCTGCTGGTGGTCAATGGCTGGCTGGCTTTTTGGGTATGCTTTGCCATGGGGATGGTAGTAATCCTCAGCCGGAATGCTGACTTGGCTGTTTTGGTGGCGTGCATCCTGCTTCCTTTCCTGTCCTGGTGGCAGTTGGGCGGCTTCGGCTGGTTTTTCTTCGGGGTGCTGGTAGCCTTGCCGGTGGTGGCTAGACTCTGGTCACCGCCCGGGCGGACCCTTCACTATAGATTCTTGAGTCATTAAGTCATGGAAACGGCGTGCTGGCATGCAGCAGCCGGATACCTCAGGGGCGGTTTGGCGCCGGGAGGCGCCGCCGTCCTTTTTGCACGCCAACATCAGAAGAGTAGCAAAAGCGGGAAAAGTGGAACTTGGCCAGCAGGAGAGGAGATAGCCAATTACAGTCGAATTCTCTCTAAGAACCAAAAATTCCATGCTTATTTGTTGCTGCACCGGTTGATGCTAGTGTGAGCAGAGATTAATGGCGGAAAGGAGAATGCCCAATGTATCAATTGAATCCTCCCCAGCGGATCCTATTGGGGCCCGGGCCCAGCGATGTCCATCCCCAAACCCTGCAAGCCCAGGCGCTGCCTCTCATCGGCCACATGGACCCCGCTTTCATCGAAATCATGAATCAAGTAGCTGAAATGCTGCGGGCAGTGTACGGCACGAAAAACCATTTGACCCTCCCCATCTCGGCTACCGGCAGTGCCGGCATGGAAACGGTGATGGTGAACCTGCTCGAGCCCGGCGATAAGGCTTTGATCTGTGTCAACGGCCTTTTTGGCGAAAGAATGACGGACGTGGCGGCCAGGACCGGGGCAGAGGTTACCAGGGTAGACGCCCCTTGGGGAGAGGCCATCGACCCGGCCAAAGTAGCGGAAGCCATGGCGAAGGATCAGTATAAATTAGTAGGCATCGTCCATGCGGAAACGTCCACGGGGGTGAAGCAGCCCCTGGAAGAGATTGCTAAGATCGCCCATGATCACGGTGTTTTGTTTGTGGTGGACTGCGTTACTTCCATTGGGGGCATTCCAATTGAAGCTGATCAGGTAGGCATTGATGCTGCTTACGCCGGCACCCAGAAATGCTTGTCCGCACCTCCCGGGCTGTCACCGGTGACTTTCAACGACCGTGCGGTAGATGTGATAATGAACCGGAAGACCAAGGTCCAAAGCTGGTATTTGGACCTGAGCATGATTGCCAAGTATTGGGGCGGAACCACCAGGGCATATCACCATACCGCTCCCATTTCCAGTGTCTACGCCATCCACGCCGCGTTACGCCTGATTCACGAGGAAGGTCTGGAAAACGTATTTGCCCGCCATGCCAAGAACGGCCTCGCACTACAGAAAGGTTTGGAAGCCATGGGGCTTAAGCTGGTGGTAGAAAACGCGGATCACCGTTTGCCCGAGTTGACCACTGTCTATGTTCCGGAAGGAATCGCGGATGGAGCCGTCCGTTCCCGCTTGTTGCATGAATACGGCATTGAAATCGGCGGCGGCTTGGGTGTCTTTGCCGGGAAAATCTGGCGCATCGGCCTCATGGGGCACTCCTGCCGCAAGCGGAACGTGCTGATGGTCTTGTCCGCCCTGGAAACGATATTGTCCCAAATGGGCTACCGGTGCGAGAAAGGCGCTGCCATGGCGGCGGCGGAAGCGGTGTATGCCGATTAACCGGATAAAGCACATTGGTTCATTGCTTGCTGTACTCCATCCACCTTGCATCGGGTTAATAGATGCAAGAAACGGTAACTGGGCTCATCACCATGGGCCCAGTTTTTTACTCCCTTTGTCTGGGCAATGAACGTTGGGTTTTGGGGGAGTTTGGTCTCGCATTGTTTCGCCGGGTTGGAAGATGGCAAAATACATATTGCCAAATAGGCGCCGAAAAACAATGATAGCGGCAAGTTTATTTATCATTGGCTGCACTGTTGGGAGCCAAAATGGCATTTTCAGACAAGCAGGCAAGTATTTTGCAGGATATTGACTTAAGGTGCTGAATTAACTCATTAGAATTGTTTGTGGGGGCCGGAGGTGGTAGTGATGTCAGTATGCCCGATGGATTTTAAACCAGAATATAATCTTTTGGCTGATGCATATCTGGGTAGCAAAGAAAAACTCAATGAAAAACTAAGAAAGCTGGCACAAATGGCCAAGTCGGAAGATTGGGATTTCAAAGACGAGCGATATAGAGACGAGTCAAAGCCGTTCTCGATTCTATATAACTATCTAAACTTTACTTATGATCGCTTGAAGGAAGAGGGGAAACTGGCATTTTCCCCCGATGGGACAGCGATGTGTTTCAATACCGGTTTGCAAACAGATTTGGACAATGATATTTATGCTTTTTTCATTAAGAACATGATTCCGGGCAAACAACCATGGTACCTCGTGAAGTTTTGTGAGCCTCATGACAGAGAACTGGCGGTGTTCAGCAAGTTACCCGATATCGCCGAATATATAGATAATGCCTCGGATTTAATATTTGATAGTAAGTTGCTGCCGATACGTGTTAACTATGAACATATCATTAGAGACAATAGAGAAAGGTTTTCTTCTGTAGTTGACTATGACGAGTACGAGCTGCGCCAGAGCGTTGAAAGTGCCATTAAACGAGTTGAGGAAAGGGTGCGTCGAAACTACAAAATTGCTATCCCTCAATACTATCCTGTTAAATCGGAGAATATTTCAAAAATACAGTTGCTGTTGCCTTTATGTTTGAAAAGCCCTCACAAGGCGGATTTAGCATTGGTGGTCAGTAGAGAAGGAAATGCTTATATAGCCAAGACCGTACTACCGCTGGATTGGGCTTACATGAATTCCAGGCGCATTGTGAGACCTGATGCTGACTGGATATTGGAACAATTTGGCGGCGGGGATAAATGAAATAGATAATTCTTGAACAATCCGTTGCTTTTGAATGGGACTTAGAGTATAATTTTACTGCGCAGAGGTTAAAATCTACCTAGATATTAAGTGCTGTTTTGTACACATGTAAGAGCCAAGATTTATTATTAAAGAGCGTTGCGCTGACTAGCCAGAGAAATTTGGACAGATTTAAAACGTATGCAAAAGTGATATTTAACGTACAGTTAAGAGTGACAGAAGATTTAAAGACGAAGAGCAGGCATTAGCCTGCTCTTAGCCTGTTGACGAACGTTGTCAACAGGCTTCTTAAGTCATCCCTGGGATGCATGAAAAATCGTATGAGCTATCTACTGGCGCAGGGTTGTTGCCTGGGCTGTCAGGTGGGGTTCGCATTTTTCAAATCCAATGATAACAAGAAACTAGAAACAGGCATTTTTTGATATGCTTCTCACAAACCTTTCCCATGCATATTGAATTTGATGTCCAGTTGGTGTATAATTAGCAACATCACGGGCGTGTAGCTCAGCTGGGAGAGCGTCTGGTTCGCATTCAGAAGGTCGAGGGTTCGAGTCCCTTCACGTCCACCATGGAAAGGCTGTCACCGAAAAGGGGGCAGCCTTTTTTATTTTGTCTTCATCCCTGCCTGTGCTCACCCGGCCGGGACAAACCCATGGGCGAAAAGAGGCCACCACAAGTAGAACAGGTCGCGTCGGATTACGAGTGCGCAGTCCGGGCAGGAGGAGAGATATCCGTATGACTACCGGGGCAAAGGGTTCGTGAACGGGGTACTGCGCGATGTACATGGAGATTACCGGTGGTACGAGAGGAGAGGAGGGGAGCCTAAGGTAACCCTCCTCCATGTTTTTAAGGATGATGGCTTTGCATGGGCAAGCAAATAGGGCCGGAGCCGGCGCCGAGACGGTGCCGGCTGGCTGCCTGCAGGCGCTGCCAGACGTAATCTTTGGCCCTGGCAATGGCCTCCACCGGCGGCAGGTCGAAGCACAAGTACGCGGCGACGGCGGCGGCCAGGGTACAGCCGGTGCCGTGCTGGTTTCTGGTTGCAATTCTCGGCTTGGCGAATTCATGGAATACAGCGCCGTCGTAATAGAGGTCAATGGCTGTGTCTCCTTGGAAGTGTCCCCCTTTGAGCAGTACTCCTTTGGCCCCCAGGTGATGGATGCGCCGGGCCGCTTCGCGGGCAGTCTCAAGGCCGCTGATTTTCATCCCCGCCAGCAGCTCGGCTTCGTGTTTGTTGGGGGTAATGATGAGAGCCAGGGGGATTAATTTCTCCCGGACCACTGCCACGGCATTTTCTTCCAATAGCAAATCCCCGCTGGTGGCTACCATTACCGGGTCCAGTACCACCTTTTCCAGGCGATATTCCCTGAGCTTGGCGGCCACCGTGGCGGCAATTTCCGCGTTGCCCAGCATGCCGATTTTGACGGCGTCGGCCCCCAAGTCGGAAAGGACGGCGTCAATCTGGGCTGCCACAACCGGTGCCGGAATGTAGTGAATGGCGGTCACCCCCAGGGTGTTTTGCGCCGTGACGGCGGTGATGGCGCTCATGCCGAAAACACCGGTGTTTTCAAAGGTTTTCAGGTCCGTTTGGATGCCGGCTCCCCCGCCGGAATCGGAGCCGGCAATTGTTAAGGCTTTTTTAATCATGTTTTTCCTCACCTTGTAAATATTTAATAATATCCCGGAAATCCTCAAAAGGCCGGTAAGGGATGCTCCTGCGGCGGCAGTAGTCAGCCAGGCTCCTTTTGGCAAACACCATATCGGCCAGATAAACGGGACAGCGGTCGGAATAGCCGTCGCCGATATAGACCCTGGTGCTGTGCTCGTCCATTAAATCCAAAATAAGCTTGCTCTTGCAGGCGCCGCAGCGGCCGCACTTTTCATTATAGTAAGGGGCCTCGATATCCCAGCCGTCCGGGCCCAGGCGCAACTTGTTGGCGTAGAAGGGGATTTCCAGCCCGTGTTTCTGTAAAATCAATTCAATATAATCCTCATACCCGTCGCTTAAAATGTAGACGGGGTAACCTTGTTTTCTGGCCCAGGCTGCAAAGGCGGGGAAACCGGGATCCAGCTGTTGGGACGCGGCCAATGCAGCCAGTTCAGCCCTACTCATGGTGACCATCGCCAGGGTTTCCCGGGCACAGTCCACGGTGGACAGGGTTCCCTCTTCCCACCGCCGGTTCAGTTCTTCCCACCCGGGCCGGGCATACTGCATGATCATGGCTTCGCAGACATCCCGGCAGGTGACGGTGCCGTCGAAGTCGATGAAGAACATCAATTTCTTTTCCATAGCTGCGCCACCCTTTGGGCCGCTTTTTCGATATCCGGCGCTCCCATGATAGCCGATACCACGGCTACCCCGTCCACGCCGGTCTTTTGTACTTCAGGGAGGTTTTCCGCATTAATGCCCCCGATGGCCACCAGGGGCAGCCTTGTGGCTTGCCGCAGCCGGTGCAGGCCGTCGAGACCGATGGGAGCACCGGCATCTCCTTTGGTGCCGGTGGCAAAAACCGGCCCGGCACCGAAATAGTCCACTCCCGCTTCCAGCCCTTCTTGTATTTCCTCCCGCTTGCTGATCGATAAGCCCAGAATTTTATCCGGCCCCAGCAGGGCGCGGGCTACCTTCGCCGGCAGGTCAGACTGACCCACATGCAGCCCGGCGGCATCGACGGCTAGGGCAATATCCAGCCGGTCGTTGATAATGAGCGGGACATGACGGGGACGCAAAGCTTCCTTCAAGGCCAGGGCCAATTGGAAGAAATCCCGGCTGGAGGCCTCCTTTTCTCTCAACTGGACTACCGTGACACCGCCAGCCACGGCCTGCAGCACCGCTGTGACTAAGTCCCGCCCCCGCAAAAAGCTCCTGTCAGTGACCAGGTACAAGGAATAGTCTATTCTGTCCTTTTCTGCCATGTTATCCGGCCCTCTCTCAAGATGTCGTTTTTCCTTACATGGTGCAGCGCATCGGCGAAAGCAGGGCGAAAACTGCCGGGACCATTGTCCCCGGTTTTCCGGGCCGCCAATTCCCCGGCGATGTTAAAGGCAAGCAAGCCGGTAATGCCGGCCAGCCAGGGATCCTGGGGAGCCACTCCCAGGCAGGCGGCCATGACACCTCCCACCATGCAGCCGGCGCCGGTGATCTGCTGGAAGTATTCGGTGCCGTTGCTGACGGTGACGATGCCGCCCGGTCCTGCCACCACATCCACTTTGCCGGTGGCAACAACGGTGGTGTCATGCCGGAGACTTAAATCCCGGCAAGCCTGTACCAATCCTTCCCCTTCTTCCAGGGAATCCACTCCTTTCGCTTTCCCGGCTAAGCCGGCAAGGCTCTTGATTTCCGCCCCGTTGCCTTTAACCACTTTGACAAATCCCATGGACATCAGTTCATGACTCAAGTACACCCGGTTGGACAGAACCCCGCAGCCTACCGGGTCCAAGACGCCGGGGATGCCGTGGTCCCGGGCGGCCCGGCCGGCAGCCATGATGCCCTGCTGTTGGATGTCGGTTAAGGTGCCGATGTTGATGTACAGGGCGGCCGCCAGCGGGGTGAAGACCGCTGCTTCGTCAGGATGTTCCACCATGGCCGGGGATGCCCCCGCCGCAATGATGACATTGGCTACGTCGTTGATGGTGACGTAGTTGGTGATGCAGTGGACTAAAGGGTTCTTGGCTCTTACTTCTTCCCACAAGGACGCGCATGCTGAAAGTACCTGGCTGGTTTCCATTTTCGTACCTCCTCAGGCGAAAAATAAAGGTGAACCAGCCCAGTCAGGTTCACCTTTGATTTCGAAAAATCACTGCAAACACTTTCCTACGCTGGTATTAACCAGATCAGGTTAAAAGGGTCAGAAGCTCTTGCTTCTATCTCAGCCCCAGACCAGGAGCTCCCCTAGTGTTTGGTATTCAGCTGTTCATTGGATTAAAACCATTATATCTTTCCTTTCCAGGCCAAGTCAAGGCAAAAGAGGAAAACAATTGTTGTTGTCAAGTGTACAGTAGTGGACACTTACTGGACAGGAGGGACACAAATTAGAACCGGGATTGGCGGGCCGGACGGGCTGGTATCGATTTTGCATTAACAGACTATACAGAATATTGAAAATAGGGTAAGGAGATGGTTTGATGCGGGAAGCGGTGATTGTGGAAGCGGTAAGAACTCCGATCGGTCGCCGGAAGGGGATGTTGAGCGGCATCCGGCCGGAAGAATTGGCCGCCCTGGTCCTCAAGGAAGTGGTGCGGCGGGCGGGGATCGAACCTCACCTAGTTGAGGATGTCATCATGGGTTGTGTTACCCAGTCGGGAGAGCAGGGTTTCTGCCTGGGCCGGGTGGCGGCGTTGATTGCGGACTTTCCGATGCACGTTCCCGGGCTGGCCATTGACCGCCAGTGCGGCTCCAGCCAGCAGGCGATTCATTTCGCCGCCCAGGCCATCATCAGCGGGGATATGGACGTGGTGATTGCCGCCGGGGTAGAACACATGACCCGGGTGCCCATGGGCTCCAATTTTCTAGGGACCCCATACAGCGAAGCCCTCACTTCTCGTTATGAGATCATCAACCAAGGGCTTTCCGCTGAGAGAATTGCCCGGAAATGGGGCTTCAGCCGGCGCCAACTGGAAGAATTCGCCCTGGAGAGCCACCGCCGGGCCATTCAAGCCCAGGACGAGGGGCGGTTTGACCGGGAGATTATGCCCGTCGAAGTGACCCTGCCCGACGGGACTACGGCCGTGTTTAAGCAGGATGAAGGACCGCGGCGGGATACCTCGTTGGAAAAACTGGCGGCTCTCAAGCCGGCCTTTATGGAAGACGGTATGATTACCGCAGGGGTTTCCAGCCAGATCAGCGACGGGGCCGCGGCGGTGCTGTTGATGTCCAATGAAATGGCCCGGGAGTTAGGGCTGAAGCCCCGGGCCCGGGTCATCGGCCGGGTGGTGGTTGGGTCTGACCCCACTTTGATGCTCACCGGTCCCATTCCGGCTACGGAAAAAGTGCTGAAGCGGACGGGTTTACGCCTGGAGGACATTGATGTGTTCGAAGTCAATGAAGCCTTTGCGCCGGTGGTGCTGGCCTGGCTGGCTGATACCGGAGCCGATCCGGCGAAGGTCAACCCTAACGGCGGCGCCATCGCCTTAGGCCATCCCCTGGGTGCCAGCGGGGCGCGGCTCATGACAACGATGCTGCATGAATTGGAAAGAACCGGCGGGCGCTTTGGCCTGCAGACCATGTGCGAAGGATACGGGATGGCCAACGCCACGATTATCGAAAGGCTTGATTAATGCCCTGGGAAGGAGAGATGAAAGATGGAAATGAAAAATAAAGTCGCTTTTGTTACCGGAGGAGCTTCCGGCCTCGGGGAAGCTACCGTCAGGAAGGTGGTGGCCCTGGGCGGCAAGGCTGTCATTTTCGACCTGGATGAGGCCAGAGCGAAAAAACTGATGGAGGAATTGGGGGAGACGGTGCTGTTTGTCAAAGGTGACGTGACCAAGGAGGCGGATGTGTCCGCCGCCGTGGAAGAAGCTTGCGCCAAGGGCGGGGGTATTCACCTGGTGGTCAACTGCGCCGGCATCGCCATTGCGCAAAAAGTCCTCGGCAAGAAAGGCGTGCATGATTTAGAGAGTTTCCATAAAGTGATCAATGTGAACCTCTGCGGCACTTTCAACGTGATCCGCCTGGCGGTGGCCCGGATGGTCAATAACGAGCCGAACCAGCACGGGGAGCGGGGGGTCATCATTAACACTGCCTCCATTGCCGCTTTTGAGGGCCAGATCGGCCAAGCCGCCTACAGCGCCTCCAAAGGCGGGGTGGTGGGGATGACGCTGCCGCTGGCGAGGGAGTTCGCCCCTTACGGCATCCGGGTGGTCACCATTGTGCCCGGTATTTTTGAGACCCCCATGTTTGACCAGTTACCGGAAGCGGCGAAACAAGCCCTCGGCGCCATGGTACCTTTCCCGTCCCGTTTAGGTTACCCGGAAGAATATGCCCTGCTGGTGCAAAGCATCGTAGAGAACCCCATGCTGAACGGCACTTATATCCGCCTGGACGGGGCGATCCGGATGCAGCCTAAATAGCCGGAGGTGTCGCCACGTGTATGCCTTGTTAGAAGGCTTGCGGGTGCTGGATTTGACCAGGCTCTTGCCCGGCGGTTATGCCACCCAGCTTTTGGGAGACTTAGGGGCCGAAGTGTTGAAGGTCGAGGACCCATGGCAAGGGGATTACATGCGCTGGATGCCGCCCCGTCTTCCCGGGACAAAGGAGAGCAGTCTTTTCTGGGGGCTTAATCGCAATAAGAAGAGCATGACATTAAATTTAAAAAGCAAAGGGGGCAAGGAGATCTTCCTCAACCTGGTAAGAAGGTATGATGTAGTGGTGGAAGGATTCCGCCCCGGGGTGATGGAGGAACTGGGTTTAGGTTACGAGGCTCTTAAAGAGGTTAATCCCGGCCTCATCATGTGCTCCATTTCCGGGTATGGCCAGGACGGACCTTACCGGGAACGGGCCGGTCATGACCTGAATTTTGTCGCCCTGGCGGGGGTTTTAGGGCTGACGGGGGAGGCCCCGGACCGTGCCCCGGTGGTTCCCCCGGTCCAGTTCGGAGACCTGGGCGGGGGCGCTTTGATGGCCGTGGTGGGTATCCTAGCGGCCTGTCTTGCCCGGCAGCGCACCGGCCGGGGACAGTATATCGATGTCTCCATGCTGGACGGGATGATTTCCTTGATGACCATGGTCTTCATGGAAGCCGGGGCGGCCGGTCCCGGGCACCTGCAGCGGGGGAACATGCTTCTCACCGGTGCTCTGGCCAACTACAATATCTATCAAACGAAAGACGGCAAGTACCTGGCCCTAGCGGCCTTTGAGGACAAGTTCTGGCAGCGGTTCTGCCGTATCATTGAGCGGGAGGACCTGGCCCGGCGGGATCACCTGCAGGATCCGGCGGTGCAGGAGGAAATCATGCAGGTTTTCCGGGGCAAGACCAGGGACGAGTGGATGGCGTTACTGGGGGGAGAAGATATTTGCTGTGAGCCGGTCCTGGAACCGGCAGAAGTAAAGGAGCACCCCCAGGTGATCGCCCGCCGGATGTTCATGGAGCTTACCCATTCCGGGGCCGGCCCGGTGGAGGTGGTGGCCCCGCCGCTGAAGTTTCCCGGTGCGCCGCCCCGGGAGGTCTTACCCCCGCCCGGTTACGGGGAGCATACGGTGGAGGTGCTCACGGGGGAACTTGGTTTGACGCCGGAAGAGATACAGAAGCTAAAAGAAGAAGGTGTGCTCTAAAATGGAAGGAGTTATTCCTTCCATTTCTTTAAAGGAGAACAGGGAGGGCATACCGAATAATCTCACAGGACGGCGGAAAGGGGGAAAAGGCCATGCGGTTGGGTGACATGATGACCACTAATGTTCCCCTTTTAAAAGCGGAAGATACCCTGGCCCATGCGGTGAAGCTGCTGCGGAAAACTAAGCTTGACGGGATACCGGTCGTGGATGACACCGGGTTATTGATCGGGATTTTTACCAAGGCCAATTTAATGGACGCTTTCCTGGCAGGAGCCGGGCCGGGAGAAACCATCACTCCCTATTACCAAAAAAGAGTGTTAGCGGCGCGGGTGGATACCCCTTACGAAAAAGTGGAAGAAGCGGTCAAGACCAGTCCCGTGGGTACGGGGGTGGTAGTGGATGATCGGAATAATGTGGTGGGCATTTTCACCAAAGTCGATATGATCATGTCCCTCTTCAAAAGGACGGAGAGGCTGGCCAACCAGCTCACCACCGTTTATCATTCCATGCATAACGGGGTGATTGTGGTGGGCCGGGATTACCGGGTGGAGCTCATCAATCAATCGGCAGCCAACATCCTGCAGCTGGACCGGGCCGGCGTGACGGGCAAGCCTTTCCGGGAGATGTTTCCCGGGATGGACCTGGCGCCGGTCATTGAACAGTCCCAGTGGCACATCGGCCTGAAAGCCAACTGGTACGGTGTGACCGTCATGTGCAATGTCAGCCCCTTGACGGCAGGAGGGCAGGCGGTGGGAGCCATCATTATTTTCCAGCCCCTGACGGAATTGGACCGGATTGCTTCGGAGCTGGAAACGACGAAAGAACTCTATGAAACCTTGTTGACGGTGTTGAATATTGCTTATGAGGCGATTGTGCTGATCAATGAGGAAGGCAAGATTTCCCTGGTGAATGAAGCCGCCTGCCGGTTTTTCCGCAAGCGGGAAGAGGAATTGCTAAACAGGGCCATCGAGGAAGTAATGCCCAATTCCCGGCTGCCGCGGACCCTCAAGACAGGGATGGCGGAAACCAATGAGGTGCAGATGATTGAAGGCCAACCTTGTATTGTCAGCCGCAGCCCCATCGTGCGCAAGGGCAAAGTCATCGGGGTGGTTGGGAAAATCACTTATCAAAAACTGGAGGAAGTGCGGGAGTTATCGGAAAAACTGGCGGAAATGGACCGGGAACTGAGCTATTACCGTTCCAAAGCGGAAGAAGCCAGGCAGTTGGTGACTTTTCGTCACATCGTCACGGTGAATAAAGAGATGCAGACCATCAAGCAGGAAGCGGAAAGGGTGGCCCGGGGGAATTCCACGGTGCTTTTGACCGGGGAAAGCGGTACCGGGAAGGAACTGTTTGCGGAAGCCATCCATAATGCCAGCCCCCGGCGGCAAAAACCCTTTATCCAGCTCAACTGCGCTGCCATTCCTGATAACTTGGCGGAGTCGGAACTCTTCGGCTATGCCCCCGGAGCTTTTACCGGGGCCCAGCGGGAAGGGAAGCCGGGCAAGTTTGCCCTGGCCAACGGGGGTACCTTGTTTTTGGATGAAATAGGGGATATGCCTTTCAACCTGCAGGGTAAGCTGCTGCGCTTCTTAGAAGACCAGACTTTTAGCCCGGTCGGCAGCACGCAAACCGTAAAAGTGGACGTGCGCATTATAGCGGCTACCAACCAGGATTTGTGGCGCAAGGTGGAAGCCGGGGCGTTTCGCCGGGACTTGTATTACCGGCTGAATGTGATTAACTTTCATTTGCTTCCCTTGCGGGAGCGGTCGGAGGACATCATCCCCCTGACCTACTTGTTCCTTGAGAAGTTTAACGAGACCTTTGGGGTACATATTACGGACATCGCGCCGGAGGTGAAAACGGCTTTATTGGCCCATGCTTGGCCGGGCAATGTGCGGGAATTGAGGAACGTTCTGGAGCGGGCGGTGAACTATTCCACGGGCCGGGTGCTGGAACTTGATGCCCTGCCTTACTACCTGCGCCAGGGACAAGGGCCCGGTATGGCACGACTAAATCATACGACCGTGGGCCGGCAGAAGGAGCATTTAGACCGGGATGTTTTATTGGCAGCATTGGAGGCCCACGGGGGCAACAAATCCGCCGCCGCGAAAGCCTTAGGTATCAGCCGGTCCTGGTTGTATGAGAAACTGCGGCAGTACGATTTGCTGTAATACGGGGCCGCCGGGCAAGATGACACCGGGTGGCTGAGCGGGAGTGGAATTGGTATAATGAGATTGTCAACCTTAGCGAAAGGGGGCGGTGGAGCTGGAGTGGCTGCACCTCACTGAGTTGTTTACGAGAGACTACCAGGCTGCGTCCCTGGTCATACAGCAAATCACCATTGCTGCTGGTATCTTTTTGCTTTTCTTGCTGCTGCAGCGTTTTCTGGCCAGGGAGATCATAGCTTTAATACTGCGCATTGCGAAACAGACACCTACTGAATTTGATGATCAACTGGTCAAGGCTTTTGAAAAACCGCTCCAGTTGTTTTTCGTGGTGCTGGGCATCTACCTGGCGCTGATGTACCTGCCCCTGCGCCCGGAGTATAACCAAGCGGTGATTAAACTATTTCGTTCGGTGCTCATTATTCTGGCCACCTACGGTTTTTACAACCTGGCGGGCAGTCACGAGATTTCCGGTACCGGCTTGACCAAGTGGTTCGGCATTGAATTGGATAAAAGCCTGGTGCCGTTTCTCTCCAAAGCGGTCAGAATACTGATCGTGTTTTTGGGATTCGTTATTGTAGCCGGGGAATGGGATTTCGATGTGAACGGTTTCCTGGCCGGTATCGGCCTGGGGGGATTAGCCTTTGCCCTGGCGGCCCAGGATACGGCGGCCAATATCGTGGGGGGATTTGTGATCCTTACGGATAAACCTTTCAGCATCGGTGACTGGATTCAAACCCCAAGTTTGGAGGGTACGGTGGAGGATATTAATTTCCGCAGTACGAAAATCAGGACTTTTGCCGATGCCCTGGTCACGGTGCCGAACTCCACCCTTGCCAAGGAGCCCATCACCAACTGGAGCCGGATGGGAAAAAGAAGAATAACTTTTAAATTAACGGTACCATTCGACACCCCTCGCGAGAGTCTAGAAAGATGTGTAACCGGCATTGAAGAGATGCTGCGGGCGCACCCGGAGATCCACCAGCAGACCATTTTTTCCCGGTTTGACAGCATTGGCAATTACGGTTATGAAATATTCCTTTACTTTTTCACCAAGACCACCGTCTGGGCGGAATTCCTGCGGGTCAAGGAAGACGTGAATTACCGGATCCTGGCCATCATGGAAAGGGAAGGAGTAACCCTGGCTATGCCCAGTACCAGCGTCTACATGGTTGCCCAGCCGGAAGAAAGAGGGCTTAAAGGGTTTCCTGAAGCGTGATGCCCTGACGCCTCAAGGGGCGGGGATTCCTTACCCTTTCCTGCGTAACACTTGCTACACCGGGTATTTCCCGGCCCCCAGGAACTGAAGGGCGCTGTGGAGCCCGGCAAGCTTTTCTCCCTGGCCCGGGGCAAGGCTATCAACTTTGTCTCCGGGGAAGGCGTGGCTAAAAGGGCGGCGATGATCCTGACCACGGCAGGCTACCTGTTATAGGTGAAAAACCATTACTATTCAATAAACACGATAAATATTATCATTTCTTTAGTGCTAATAATTGTTTGCAAAAGTCTTAATAGAATTCCTAATCTGCGGCACCAGGGGTTAGCGAGCAAAGCGCCGGCGGTTAAGACAGGATACACAGGGCATTGTCAGGTAGAAACATTCTGAACGTAAAATCTTTTGATACTTGGCTATAACTTGCAAATCAAACCGGCCCCGCCTTTTGACAACCAACCGGCGCATCTCCCTTTCCCATGTGCAGAGACTGCAAATCGAATAAGATTCTGTTCCAAGGATTCTTCACGTTTGTACAGAAACGCAGCAGCTAAAATAATTATAAGAACCGGCTGGGACTTGCCCCAATAAGCAGCTAGATATCTGATTCTTCAGCAGTAAAATGAGTGGGACAAGGATCCTGTCCGAATGTCCCTAGACGGAAGGGTTAATGAGAATTGGTTCTATATGGCAAACAGTGTTCATCCCTATTTGCGAAAACTAGTTGGCTCTATTCTACCGGTTATATCAGGGCGGAAAGACATCTGCTTATGGAGCCCTTGCTGCATCAACATCACAAAATGGGTTTCCCGACCGAGACATAAAAAACAGTCGGGAGCATTGGAAAAGCCTGCAACCACAGCGGTTTGCAGGTTTTTTGTGTCATTGCACCTCAACCGGAACATTGGACAAGATGTATGAAGCTTTGTTACCCAACTAATTCACAAATAAAATTGACAGCGAAAAAACACGATCATATAATAAAAATAACATATGGTAAGGAGTTGTGACCCATGTTTATCCGTCTTTTCCTTTATCCTTCAAATAATCTACCAATCGTCATACCCGTGGTTTTAATTATTGGCTTTATCGTTGGTTCCTTGACGGACTTGTCAGCATTAAAAAACTGGATTTTGCCTGCAACTTTTTGTATGATTTACCCCACGATGATCGGCTTCCGGCTTCAAGAAGCCTTTAACTTATCTCATGGCAAAGTGGTTTTTTGGTCTGTGGTGATCAATTTTATTTTCATTCCTCTGCTGGCCTATGGATTGGGTATTAGTTTTTTCCGGGATCATCCCCAAGTGTTCGCCGGGTTGGCTATCGCCTCCCTACTACCCACCAGCGGCATGACGATTTCATGGACCATGTTGAGCAAAGGAAACGTGGCAGCGGCTGTTAAAATGACGGTCATCGGGTTGTTAACCGGTTCTTTCCTTGCGCCCTTGTACTTGCTATGGATGGTGGGAAAATATGTGCCCGTCGATGTGCTGCAAATATTCCGCACCATTATTGTGGTAGTGGTGGCTCCCCTGATCCTGGGATATTTTACTCATAAGTGGTTACTGAAACGTTATTCTCCACAGGAATTCCAGCACCGCATCAAGCCGTACCTACCCGCGATTAGCATCTGGGCCATGCTTTTCGTTATCTTTGCCAGTACAAGTATGAGGGCCAAAATGATCCTGAGTGAGCCCCAAATTCTTTTAAGCGCTGCTATTGTATTGATGGTTTTCTACCTGGGGAATTTCCTGCTGAGCACTCTGGTCGGTAGGTGGCAGTTCGACCGAAATGATGCCCTGGCGCTGGTATACGGTACAGTAATGAGGAACCTGTCTATTTCCCTGGGGATTGCCGTTTCCGCTTTTGGCTCGGAAGCCGCCCTGGTGATTACCTTAGCATTTATTATCCAAGTACAAGGAGCAGCCTGGTATGCCAAGCTGGCGGAATCGATGGGGTTCTTCTCCCCGGTTAAAGCCCAAAGCCATAAAATATAGCGAAGTCATTTGGACACAAAAAGGACACAGGTGAATGATACGTTCTCATGGTCCCAGGCCTGAATTCCGGTTATTTCGGGTGTCTAATCCAATGAGAGCATATTAAGTTTCCCTTGTGTCCTTATGTTGTATATTTACAAACTGATATAAAAAACCACGGGGCGAAAAAACCCCGTGGTTACTATGTTTATTACTGGTGGGCACGGCTGGTTTCGAACCAGCGACCTCTTGAATGTGAGTCAAGCGCTCTCCCACTGAGCTACGCGCCCATGCCGTTGTCTTAATCTATTTTAAAACTCTTAGACCGTCACTGTCAAGAGATAGGGAGTAATTAATTCATGGCAAATCCAAGGGAAAGCCGGGAGGAGCGGATATTTGAAAAACAATAATGTTGTGGTAGACTTAGATCAAGTTGCATTTCATGGATAATCATGACGATGAAAGAGGGGTTTGCTTCCATGACCAAAAGAGTTCCCAATAGAGCAGAAGCCTATGAACTCTTAACCAAGTACAATCAAAACGACAGCTTGATCAAGCATGCGCTGGCGGTAGAAGGAGTCATGCGGCACTTTGCTGAACTGCTGGGTGAAGATGTGGAGAAGTGGGGTGTTATCGGCTTAGCCCACGACCTGGATTATGAAATGTACCCGGACCTCCATTGCAAGAAAGTCAGGGAAATCCTGGAGGAGCATGACTGGCCTGAAGATTATATCCGGGCGATTGAAAGCCATGGTTGGAAAATATGCACTGATGTTGAGCCGGTAGAAAAAATGGAAAAAGTATTATACACCATCGATGAACTCACCGGTTTAATCGCTGCTACCGCCCTGATGCGTCCCAGTAAGAGTGTTTTGGATTTAGAAGTCTCTTCCGTCAAGAAAAAATGGAAGCAGAAAAACTTTGCCGCCGGGGTGAACCGGGAGATCATTGAAGAGGGAGCCCGGATGCTGGGTATGGATTTAGCGGAAGTCATCCGGGAAACCATTAACGGGATGCGCAAAGTGGCAGAAGAAATCGGACTGAAAGGAAACCTGTAATTGACTAGGAGGATTATATGGCCGAACCCCATATCTTAGCATTGGAATGCCCGGAAGTAACCATCGAGGATTTGTTCAAAGCCGAAGGTTCATCCTATGCCGGCAGGCAGCCGAGCCCCAGTGTGCTGGCCGTCCACACA
Source organism: Clostridia bacterium (assembly GCA_012840125.1). Lineage (NCBI taxonomy): Bacteria > Bacillati > Bacillota > Clostridia > Clostridia bacterium. The sequence goes on from DULZ01000022.1 coordinate 59,644, forward strand.
AAGATGCTAGAAGAGGCTTATGGTCTGGTACGCCCGGTAATGGCCTGGCGTGAGCTGGACATCCTAGGGGCAGGAGACAAGGAGCTTTTCCTGGAGGAAGGTATTACCCTGTCCAGCCGCCTGCTGGCCAAGGTGACGGGCCGAGGAGATAAGCTGGTCTGTTTTGCCTTGACCCTGGGTGATGCCCTGGACCGGCTAGTAGATGAATACATGAAAGATAATAAATTTGCCCATGCTTATGCCTTGGACGCAGCCGGTTCCGCTTTTGTAGCCAAGACTGCGGCTGTGGCGGTGGAAAAGCTCGGACGGGAGTTTTACCCCGGGCAAAGAGCTTCCTTTCCCATGGGCCCCGGCCATTCCTATTGGAAGGAGCTGGAGGACCTGCGCACCATTCACCGGCTGGTTAAGGGAGAACTAATCGGCATCAGCCTGACGGAAGCTAACCTAATGCTGCCGAAAAAATCTGTCGCCATGGTCATTGGTATCGGGAGCAATTTGCCCGACATGGAAGGAAAGGTGCATTGTGATTTCTGCACTTTGCAAAAGACATGCAACATGAGGAGTTTCAACCAAAACTGTTAAGAGGCTACCGGACGGTAGCCTCTTAACATAGACCAATGTTCCTGCCAAGCTGTTCTTAGGTTGTCACCTGCTCCGCTTGTTAAAGGAGGGTAATGGCTGGTCGCTGGATAATTAAATCTTACCGACTAAATCAATACCGGGCTTAAGGGTTTGTGAGCCGGGACGCCATCTTGCCGGGCACACTTGATCGCCATGCTCGGCCACAAATTGGGCAGCTTGCACTTTCCGCAGTAATTCAGAAGCATCTCTACCAATGCTGTTGTCGTGCACTTCATAAGCTACGATCTTGCCTTCCGGGTTAACAATGAAGCTGCCTCTTAAAGCCAAGCCTTCTTCTTCAATGTATACGTCGAAATCCCTGCAGAGCTTGCCGGTGGGATCCGCCAGCATGGGGAATCTGATTTTCTTGATAGTCTCGGAAGCATCCCACCAAGCCTTGTGCACAAAGTGGGTGTCGGTGGACACGGAATACACTTCTACCCCGATTTTCTTGAACTCGTCGTAAAGCTCAGCCAGGTCGTTTAATTCCGTGGGGCAGACAAAAGTGAAGTCAGCGGGATAGAAAACAAATACAGCCCACTTGCCCAGCACGTCCGCTTTGCTGACGTCCTTAAAGTCCCCATTCACAAAAGCCTTCACGGTGAAATCAGAAATCTCTTTACCAATGAGTGACATGAAAAAACCGCCTCCTCGTAGTATTTATTTATTTGCTCCGGTTGACCCGGTTATTTGTTGTTAGCATGAACTATTTTGAAAGAACAAATACGAGCCAGAGTCATTTAGCTCTCAGTAAGCACTAGGCAAGCAAAAAAATATTTATCAGTAATAGTTATTAATATCATAGAATATAAGCTGGACCTTGTCAAGGCTTTTAGGAAAAAATAATGAAAAATACGGCATCTATGTAAGCTGCTCCCGTGAGGTATGTAAAGCAAGCCCGATTCATTAGGAGGAATGGAATTTGCAAAAGTCGGAACTGCAAACACCTGCCATCTTGGTTGACCTGGACATCCTGGCCGGTAATATAAAGAGATACCAAGCCTTGTGCAACAAGAACGGCAAGCAGCTCTGGCCCATGGTGAAAACCCACAAGAGCACGGAAATTGCCGCCCTGCAGCAGGATGCAGGAGCGACCGGCTTTCTTTGCGGCACTCTGGATGAGTGTGAGGGCCTTTGCCGGGCAGGGATGACGCATATCATGTACGCCTACCCGGTGGCAGGCAGTGCCAATATCAAGAGAGCCATTGAGCTTGCCAAGAAGTGCAACTTCATCATCAGGATTGACAGTTTAGACGGCGCCAGGAGGATCAACGAGGCCGCCCAGAAGGCGGGTATCCAAATCAACTATACTATTATTATTGACAGCGGGCTTCACCGTCTAGGCATCCCGCCGGAGCATGCCGCAGACTTTGCCAAGGCATTGAAGGACTTAACTAATTTGGCCTTTAAAGGCATCTCCACTCATCCCGGCCATGTCTACGCGGCCTCCGGTGAGTGGGATTTGGCCAAGTATATCCAAGATGAGAAAGCCGCTGTTGCAAAAGCCGTGGCGAAGTTAAAAGAGGCCGGTTTTTCCCCGGAAATAGTCTCCAGCGGTTCCACGCCTACTTTCGCCGGTGCCGTAGAGGATCCAAACATCAATATCCTGCACCCCGGCAACTATGTATTCCACGATTACATCCAGATGTCCCTGGGAGTTGCCCGGGAAACGGACTGCGCCCTTTCGGTATTAACGACGGTTATTTCTTACCCGGCGGCGGAGCGTTACATCTGTGATGCCGGTGCCAAATGCTTGGGTTTGGATAAGGGTGCCCACGGCAATACTGCCGTCCAAGGCTATGGCTATATTAAAGGCCATCCCGAACTGGCCCTGATCAGCCTGTCCGAGGAAGTGGGCAAGATCCGGTCAGCAGGCCCTACGGGAATCAAGGTAGGCGACCAATTGGAGATCATCCCCAATCATGCCTGTTCCGCCGCCAACCTGACCGGCTATCTCATCGGCTGCCGGGGAGAGAGGGTGGAGCGGGTTATCCAGGTGGACCTGAGAGGAAATTCAACGCCGAAAAACGTGCCGGAGTTTTTGGGGCATCAGTAAGTATGATTGCCCGGCAGCCGTTTCCGGCCGGGGAGGTTCAAACCAGAGTATCAAAAAGGTACCCATGGTAATGTTTTTTGTGAATAGTTAGGGGAGCTAAACTTATCATTGCAATGGCATGATAAATGGTTCACAATAGATAGCAGGAGTACCTGCCGGGGGAATAGCCCCATGGACTCCTAGTACGATTTTGGGCCAACAACAGCAAAAGAAATCGAAGGGATCAATAGATGGAGCAGTGGCAAAAGAACTTATACGTCATGGTGGCAGTACAGTTCGTAATGATGGCGGGAGTCAACATCGTCGTTCCTTTTCTTCCCCTTTTTGTGGGGCACCTGGTGACGGCAGGCCCGGCAGTTGTTAGGAGCTGGTCGGGTCTGCTGATTGCTATCCATTCCTTGTTTGCTGCTTTGTTATCCCCCGTCTGGGGCAGCTTGTCGGACCGGTGGGGCCGAAAGCCCATGGTGGTCAGGGCTTGTCTTGCCGTGGCCGTGTGTACCTTCTTGATGGGCTATGCGCAAAATGTGTATCAACTCCTGGTCTTAAGAATCCTGCAGGGCTGTTTTTCCGGGTTTTCCGCGGCGGCTCTGACACTGGTGGCTTCCCAGACCGAAGAAACCAAACTGGGCTATGCTTTAGGTTTACTCCAGACAGGTCAGGTGCTGGGGGTTTTGGTGGGACCATTGCTGGGAGGACTGTTGGCCGACTTGTTCTCCTACCGGGATACATTTCGGGTTACCGGCTTGATGTCTTTAGCCGCCGGGATAGCTGTGATCCTGCTGGTCAAGGAAAGATTCACGGCCAAAGAGGAGGAGGGCAGGGCCCATTTCCTGCAGGAACTGGCCGCCTGCTGGCACTTGCCTATCATTCAAGTGATGTTCGTGGTCTTGTTTTTCACCCAGTTGAGCATCCGGATGGTGGAGCCCATTATGTCCCTGTTTGTGGAAAGCCTGGTCAGTGGAGAGGCTTTGGTGGCCACAGTGACCGGGCTTGTCTTCTCCGTAACCGGGCTGGCCCAGTTCTTGAGTTTGCCTGTCATTGCCAGGAAGAGCGACAGTTGGGGATATCGCCGGGTCCTAATCATTTGCTTGCTGGGCGGTGCCATGGCCTATTTCCCCCAAGCCCTGGTGGGAAGTATCACCGCTTTGCTGGCGTTCCGTTTCATTTACGGCCTCTTTCTGGGAGGTACGGTACCGATGATTAATGCTCTCATTGGCTTGCTGACCCCTGCCGAGCACAGGGGGCAGGTCTACGGGCTCACGTCCAGTGCCTTTTTCCTTGGCGGCTTTATCGGACCCTTAACGGGCGGTTTCTTGGCTGCTCACTTAGGATTTCTGCCGGTGTTCTTTTTCATTTCAGCCTTGCTGGTGATCAATACCGTGCTGGTGATCAAAAAGGTGCCCCAGTCAGCCTGATCAGCAACAGGACTGGTGATTGGCCCCGGAGCCAATCTTTACAACGGTGCCTGCATCGTTTTCACGATGGTGCGTAGCAAGCGCGCCTGGTCGAGGAGAGAAACGTTGCCAAGAAAGGCGATGTAGTAGTCTTTATCGGGACAATAGAAAGCTGCCGCGCCAAAACCCGGGATGGTACCGGTATGACCGATTAGGACATCGCCTTCAACCACCAGCCTGCGCAGGCCCAGCCCGTAACCTGACTGGGCGGGAATATCCTCATCGGTGAAAGGCTCGAATTCCATCATCTGCTCCAGCGCTGCCGGGCTGATGATCCGGCCGGTGAATAACCCTTGCAAAAAACGGCTTACATCCGCAGCATTCGCCGCTATGCCGCCGGCGGCATAGGCCGTACTCGCCCAACCCCGGTTATCGGGCTTAATCTTGTTGATGCCCAAGGGGAACAGGTCCCGGTCGTAACCGGTGATCAACAATTCCGGGGGCCGGGCTTCGGGTAGAATATATGTGTTTTGGAGCTGAAGGGGAGTCAGGATGAAGTCCTGGAGCAACTCCCCGTATTTTTTTCCCGTCACTTGCTCCGCCAGCAATCCCAACAGGAAATAATTCGAGTTGGAATAGTAATGCTTTTCTCCCGGCGCGAAATACGGGTTTCCTTTGATGATATATTGATAGATGGCATCCGGCTCCCAGTGCTTGCGGGGAAGAAAAGTTGTTGTTAACAGAAGGGGCCAGTTTTCCGTATAGTTGTAGATGCCGCTCGTATGATTCAGTAATTGCTTGACGGTGATGTCTTGCGCATGGTGAAGATCGGGGAACCAGGCATCTATCGTCGTGTCCAGGGAAAGAAGCCCTTCTTCGCAGAGTTTCATAATGATGGTGGCAGTATAGATCTTGGTGACGCTGCCTACACGCAAGAGATGGCCGGGCGTAATATTCGTGGTCCGGTCATAGTCTACCGTTCCCAGGGCCAAATCCCATGCTTCCCCCCGGCGTATCACCGATACCTGCAGGCCGGGTATGCCTAATTCGTTTAAATCCTGCAGCAAGCTATGGTACAGGTTTCCCTGCCACTCATTTTCAATCCATGGACCCGGTTCATGAGTATATACAGTTAACCGGTTCTTTTGCGGCCAGAACGATAGGCTCACGATCCCAATCAGGCACACAAGCATCACCGGGATAATTCTTCGTTTCATAACCATGCCTCGCTTTCCGCTCTCTCCGAAGGCTTATTTCTTGCTCCCTCGCCGGGAAGTTTTTCGTGGGCGTTACTTACATAATTATAACACGATTATAACATGATTCCTTTTCCATGCCTCGTTGTTTGGGTGCCGGAAGAACGGGGCTTTTCCCGGGCATGGATGGGTTATGGCGGTCGCCGGCGGTGCAAGGCGGCAGTTTTTCGTGAAACTGTGGTGATACCGTTGACATGGATGCTGCCCATCGGGTAAGATTAAATCAGTAATTTACTAATTAACTAAATTACTCAACCAGTAAATAAGCGCATGGGATGCTGAAGGAGGAAAAGCCGTGAAAATACCCACTACCCTTAAACACAAACCGGTCATCGTAGTAGAAAACTACGAAAACGTAGACGGGCGCTATGCCTATCGCTCCGATGCCAAGGGGCTTTCCGTGGGCTTGGCCCAGTGGAACGACCGGGGCAAAGTAGATATTTCAGCCAAAGTTTGGCGCCATACCGGGGAAAAGTGGTCCCGGCAGTCGGAGGAGCTGCCTTTACACCGGGTACTGGATTTGGCCATTTTGGTGACGAGAACCCTGCTGCATTTTCGTGAAGCATACCGGTATGAGCACCTGTATGATAAGGCAAACCCGGTGATCGACCGGGTAGGGCTGCAGGGGGATGCCATGACCGTGGCCGTTTGTACTGACAATGAAAAAATCGATGAGGACATCAAGCTGTTCCGCCAGGCCTTAAGTCAGGATGATGAGCTCATCGGGGAACGCCTCCACACCCTGGCCAGGATCCTGAAAGAAATGGGATACTAAAGACTGAAAGAAGGTGCAGCCTTTGGACCGTAAAAAGCAGTTGAAGGAGCAGTTTAAGAGCATGAAGCCTGCAATGGGCATCATGATCATCCGCTCCAAAGTCGGCAATAAGTGTTTCCTGCAGCCCACCCAAAACCTGCGGGGTGCCATCAACAGCACCAGGTTTAAACTGGACGCCGGCATTCATCCCAACCGTGCCCTCCAGCGAGATTGGCACCAGTACGGGGCGGACAGCTTCGCCATCGAAGTCCTGGCAGAGCTGGAATACGACCGGGATGAAACCAAAACGGATTACACTGAGGAATTAGCCATCCTGCAGATGATCTGGGAAGAGAGATTGCTGAAAGAAGACATGGAGTTCTATTAGGCGGGAACAATCCGGCTGTGATCCCAGTCCTGAATGGGGAGGGGGATCAAAGATCAATGAAAAGAATAGGCATGTTAATACTGGCTGCCGGTCTGGCGGTGTTGGCCGTCGCCTGCGGTCATGGCGGTGGCGGTTTGCCGCCCCATGAAGCACAGGAAGAAAGCGGTATTCGGACCGTTACCGGCTGCGACCTGGATGAAACCCGGCAGCCCAGCGTGGCGGGTATCTGTCTCGGGGATCACAAAGATAAAGTGAAGGAGCTGCTGGGCGGCGACTTTACGGAGATCCCCTACGCCGAAGCAGGGCATTTTGATGAGCCCTATGTCCTGTGGGAGTATCCTGCAGGGTACAGTATTGCCATCGGCCGGACCTCCGGCCGGGTCCTGCAAATTGCTGCCACCGCGCCGGGAGCCGGGACCAATTTGGGCGCTCGAGTGGGGGATAGGGCAGGGGAGGTTTTGGCCCTGTACCGGGCGTCCTACGAAGAGCCGGTCAGTATCCACGGGGGAGACTTACCGGGCGTTTTTAAAGTGGAAAACGGGCAAGCCGTGATTTTTGATTTCAACATGGAAGACGGGCTGGTGAACCCTGCCGGTGTAGAGCCGGAAGGGGTGGTGGAAAGGATTGTTTTGACCTATCCGGTGTACCTGGATGATTCTTTTTAGCCGGTCATAAATAAGGAGACGGGATGGTGTGGTGATATACCCCCTTTCCATGACCCTGAATGCCGGTCATGCCGGGTGTCAATTCTCCGGGGGAGAATATCAACCTACTATCCCGTCTTTTTGTGTTCTTGTCTCGCAGGCAGGGGCAGCCAGGCATCATCATGATGCCGCGGGTGTGGCACCCCTGCTGGGCGACCGGCGTATCATGATTATATAACCAGATATTAGAAAGGATGGGTTAAAATGCATAACTACCATGGATCCGGCTTCCCGCCTTCGGGATGGGTATATCCTCCCTATCATGGAAAAGGGAAACCGCCTTTACACATACGGGATCAGGGGCCGAACCCTTTTACCGTTAATATCGAGGAGATGGTCCTGCAAAACAACTATTTCCGGGTGGCCCTGTGGACAGGTAACCATCTCCAGCTGACCCTCATGAGCATCAATGCCGGGGAAGACATCGGGTTGGAGATGCATCCCGATACGGACCAGTTTATTCGTATTGAACGCGGTCAAGGCCTGGTGGTGATGGGAGACAGCAGGGAAAACTTGAACTTCCGGCAGCGGGTCTATGATGATTACGTCATTTTCATTCCCGCCGGGAAGTGGCATAACCTCATCAATACCGGCCGCACTCCTTTGAAGCTGTATTCCATTTATGCCCCGCCGGAACATGCCTGGGGCACCGTACACCGCACCAAAAAAGAGGCGGAAAAACACCACCAGGGCTATTAACCCGGCGAGAAACCGGTAGATCCTCACACCGGTTTTCAGGCCTACTTGGTTAATTCTTCCGTTTCCTTGCACAGCTCCTGTACCTGACCCGCGATGCTCACACCGATTTCCGCCGTGGCATTAACGGCATGATCCAGTTGGCTGAATACTTGTTGAATCGATTTGAGATGGCGGTTAAACAGGTTGAATTTTTCTCCCATTTCCCGTAGGAAATCGTTGTTTTGCTTGGCTCCTTCCGCGGACTTGACTGCCGGCTTGCCTACTTCATGGGCCACACCGAAAATCCCCGGCCCGCTTCGCCGGCCCGGGCCGCCTCGATGGAAGCATTGAGGGCGAGGAGGTTGAACTGGTCTGCGATGCTTTCGATCTGGCGGATGATGGTCTGGGAATTATGCATCAGGCGCTGGATATCCTGGGAAGCCGCCGGCAAATCATTGACCCGGCGGTTCACTTCCGCCACACCGGCCGACACTCCTGCCGGGTGGCCGGACAGCTTTGCGTTGGCCGCCGTCCTGGGCGATGATGATGGATAAGCTTTCTGCGCCGGTCGGAACACCCTCGCGGCTTCAACTTAATTCCGTGGGGTTTGGTCAGCCACCGGGGGGGGGTGATCCGGGCAGCGGGAGCGGGGGAGCACGATGATGTACCCGAACATTTGCCACCGAGATGCTTAAGATGTATAATAGACAAAAGAACAACTTGAAAGGTGCAGCGGCCTTTTCAGGATGAATGGGAGGGAAAAGAGATGGCGGGATACTCCCAGTCGGAAGAAGACTATCTAGAAGCTTTGTATATTATCGGCATGGAAAACAAAGTCATCCGGGTCAAAGATGTGGCTCAAGCTCTCAATGTGAAGATGCCTTCCGTTGTCGCTGCCATTAAATCCCTGGCGGAAAAAGGCTTAGTGGAAAAGGAAAAGTACGGCCATATTGAGCTGACCAAGGAAGGAGAAGCGGTGGCCCAGGATGTTTATGCCAGGCACCAGATGCTTTATGCCTTCTTCCATGAGATCTTGGGGCTGTCCCCCGAGGTGGCCGAAGAGGATGCGTGTAAGGTTGAGCACTATTTGTCCCCGGAAACCAGGGAACGGTTGATGCATATGGTGGAGTACGTGCGTGCCTGCAAGGATGACGAAGTCAAGTTCTTGGACCGGTTTATGCATTTTGTAAAAACGGGTGAAAAGCCGGGACCTTGCGAAGGCTGCCGGCTGGCGGCAAAAGGAGAATAACAGGAACGATTAACTTCACTCTTTCGGCAGGGTGAAGTTAATTTATTTTTCGACAAAACCTCCAATTCTTAGTGATTTCTTGCGGCAGGAGATAGGCGGAGCAGCCAGAATAGTCTAAAAGTGTTTGCTTTAATTCACTGCCGCCGAGGAGGCGGTTCAGGTTGAGAGGGGTGGTTCCGGTATCATTGAAGAGCCGCATGGACTTTCATCATCTTGCACCGGGGGTGGGAGAAATTTCACAGTCAGTCAATTATTTGGGCCAATTAACCCTCCAAAAAGGCCAATACCTCCAGATCCCATCCGGGATCAGGGATAAGTTGGACCTAAAAGCAGGAGACAGCTTGGCCATCGAGCTGGAGGGAAACACCATTGTCCTTAAGCCGGTTGCGGAACCGTCGGCAGACCGTTCCGTTAAGCATAATATCATTGTTTTCCCATGTGTGGGAAAGTCACGGGAGCCGTTGATCAAGGTTCCTGTACATAAAACACCGGACGAGAACGAAATCAATAAAGTCGGTTAGAGCGAGGGTCGTGCCCCTCGCTTTGCTTTTTCCTCAACCCTCCTGTGATGCATATTGGTGCCACGCCAGGGGAAGAATGATAAGGCTTTCCTCTATGACCATGTGATCAAAGGCGAGTATACAGGAGGGGTTGAGTCGTATATGGAACTCGTGCTTGGCTTCATCACTGCGGTGGTACTCATGCTGTTACGACGTGCCTGGGATAAGCCCGGGCCCTTAGGAGAGCTGAGAGACGTGCCGCTGGACCCGGAAAGGCTCAAGCGCCATGCGGCCGATGTGGCCAAATCCCACGGTACCGAACCCCGCCTCAACACTGCCAGGATCCTGTTAAGACGCTTGGACGCCAACTACGACAGGATTTCGGCGGTTTATCAATACCTGCATGAAAAAGCCAACACCGGCCGGCAGATGTCGCCGGCCTCGGAATGGATCTTGGATAATTATTACCTGATCGAGGAACAGGCAAAGGCAGCCAGGCAGGAATTGAACCGGGAAAGATTGATCAAACTGCAGGTCCTGGACCGGGGCTACCTGAAAGGCTACCCTCGCATCTATGGCATCGCCCTGGAACTGCTCAGCCACACCGACGGGCGGCTGGAACAAAAGGATATTACCGGTTTTGTGGCCGCCTACCAGGAGCACCGGGTATTGACCCAAACGGAAATATGGTCTTTGCCCTTAATGCTCAAGGCGGCTTTACTGGAATATACCAGGTATTTGGCCGATAAGGTGTATGAGACGGAAAAGAAATGGGATGAAGCCCACCGCATTGCCCGTTTGCCGGAAGAAGAACGCATGCCCGCCGTGAAAGCGGTGCTGCAGGGCGCCCCGGCGAACCATCACGGCGCTTTCGTGATGGAGCTCTCAAGGCAGCTCCGGAGCCAAGAGAAAGAGGACCCCTTGGAGAATTTCCTGGCCCAGCACTTCCTGGATTTAGGCACTACCCTGGACCGGGTCATTGAGCAAGAGCACTACGAACAAGCCGCCAGGAAAGTGTCCATAGGCAACGCCATTATCAGTTTAAAAACCATTTCCCTGTTGGACTGGGAGACCATCACCGCCTCCCTGAACCGGGTGGAGCAGCTTCTCCTCCATGATCCGGGTCAGGTTTATGCCGGCATGGACCAGGCCTCCAAGGCCTATTATCGCCATCAAATCAGCCTGCTGGCCCGGAAGTTACGGATGCCCGAGACCCGCGTCGCCCGGGTGGCCGTGGGTTTGGCCAAGCAAGCCTCCGGTCAAGATCCCCGGACCACCCATGTGGGGTACTACCTGGTTGGGGAAGGCCGGGGACGGCTGGTGGCCGCCCTGCGCGGCCAGAATCCGGCGGCCGGGGGGCGGCAGATGTCGCCGGCCTGGTATACCGGGAGCATTGCCCTCGTCACCGGCCTCCTCCTGGTGGCGGTGGGCCGGTATGCCTATGCCTGGGCCGGGGGAAGTTGGGCAGCGGCCCTGGTGGCGGTGGCGGTCGCCCTGCTGCCGGCCGGCGACGTGGCTGTTTTCCTGGTGAACCGGTTGGCCTGCCGCTTGGTGAAACCGGCCTTTCTCCCGAAACTGTCCCTGGCGGAGGGCATTCCCCCGGCAATGGCCACCATGGTGGTCATTCCCAGTTTATTGCCCAGTGAAGAAAAAGTGACGGAACTGCTGGAGCGGCTTGAAACTTACTACCTGGCCAACCGGGAGGACAACCTCTATTGCGCCCTGGCCGGGGATTTGAAGGATGCGGCGGAGCCCAGCTTGCCTGAAGACGAGAGGATCAGGGAAGCGGGGCTCAAAGGGGTGGAAAGGCTGAACCGGCTTTACGGCGGCGGGAAAGAGATTTTCTTTTACTGCCAGAGGGAACGGAGATTGTGTCCCACCCAAGGCCGCTATACGGGTTGGGAACGGAAAAGGGGAGCCCTGGTGGAATTTAACCGGCTCCTTTTAGGCGCCGGGGATACTACTTATACTACGGTCTCGCCCGGTTTGGAGCAATTACAAGGGAAAATCAAATATGTCATTACCCTGGACGCCGACACCCGCTTGACCATGGATGCGGCCAAGAAGCTCATCGGCACCATGGCTCACCCGCTGCATCAACCGGCAGTGGACCGGGAGCGGGGGACGGTGGTTAAGGGTTACGGCTTGATCCAGCCGAGAATCGGCATCGGCATCGAAAGCGCCCATCAATCGGTGTTCACGCGCCTCTTTGCCGGCAGCGGCGGCATCGATCCTTATACCACCGCCGTCTCCGATGTCTATCAAGACCTGTTCGGTGAAGGAATTTTTACCGGCAAGGGCATTTACGACCTGCAGGTGTTTCATCAACTGCTGGCTGATGCCATCCCGGACGGCTGCGTGTTAAGCCATGACTTGCTGGAAGGAAGCTATCTCAGAGCCGGCCTGGCGACGGATATTGAGCTCATCGACGGGTATCCGGGCAATTACGGCTCTTTCGCCGCCAGGCAGCACCGCTGGGTGCGGGGGGATTGGCAGCTCTTGCCCTGGCTGGGCAGGCGGGTGAAGAACCGGCAGGGCAGGGTGATTCCCAACCCCTTGTCCGGTTTATCTAAATGGAAGATCTTTGACAACCTGCGGCGGAGTACGGTGCCCGTCGGGCAGTTAGTCCTGATTTTGCTGGGTTTCGGCTGGCTGCCCGGGCATCCCCTGTTCTGGCTCGGCCTGGCGCTGCTGCCCTATTTCATCTCACCCCTGGCCGGGCTGGTGGCGGGACTGTTCACTCTTAGGCCCGGGCGGGCCTGGCAGGATGTGCAAAATGCTTTCCTGCAAGGCTTAGTTTTAACGGCTTTCCTGCCCCACCAGGCCTGGCTGGCGGTGGATGCCGTCACCAGGACTCTCTACCGGGTGCTGGTTTCCCGCAAGTTTTTGCTGGAATGGGTGACAGCGGCCGAGGTGGAAAAATCCATGCGGAATGACCTGCCGGGTTATGTGCGCCGCATGAAGGCCGGGATCATCTTTGGGGTGGGCATCTTGGTTTTAGCGGCTGCGGCCCGCCCGGCTTACTTGGTTTATGCCGTGCCCCTCGGAGTCCTCTGGGCCTGCTCGCCCTGGCTGGGGTATCAAATCAGCCGGCCCCTGAAGCCGCCGCGAACCGTTTTGGCAGAGGAAGACATCAAACTGGTTCGCCGGTTGGCCCGGCGTACCTGGGCTTATTACGAGGATTTTGCCAATGAAGAAAATAACTACTTGCCGCCGGACAATTACCAGTTGGACCCGCCCAACGGGTTGGCCCACCGCACTTCGCCCACCAACATCGGCTTCTTGCTGCTGTCGGTGGCGGCGGCCCGGGATTTTGGCTATATTACCACTTCCGATTTTGTGGACCGGGTAAGCAAGACCTTGTCCACCATCGATAAGCTGGAAACCTGGCGGGGCCACTTGTTCAACTGGTATCACACCAAAACCCTGGAACCCCTGCGCCCCTTTTTTATCTCCACGGTGGACAGCGGCAACCTGGCCGGGTACCTGCTGGTGACGGCCAAGGCCGTGGAGGAGTATCTCCATAAACCTCTCTGGGGGCGGGAACTGTTCCAAGGACTCCGGGATACTTATGAACTGGCCTTTCCGGGAAGGGAATCCTTGGAGCCGGAATTTGCCGGTGAAACCGGGACCCCGTCGCCCTCTCACCTCCTGGACCGGCTCTTGAAACTAAAGGAAGAACTTCCCGCCGGGAAGCCCTGGCAGCAGAAATTCCATCACCAGGTGGACCTGTTCCGGCAGGAAGTAGAGAAACTGCTGCCCAACAGGGAAACGGTGGAGCTCTTATGGTCCGCCGGGCAGGAAGCTGCCGTGGATGAAGTAGCCGGAGCTTTAGCCCTATTGAACGCAGGAGCCGCTCCGGTGGAACTGGCGCAGGTTTATCACAGGCTGCTTGATCTCTTGCCCCGGCTGGAGTTGGAAGACCGGGAAGCCTGCGCCGGGGAACTGCGCCGGGTCCTCGCCAACACGGAGGGCCTCATCCGCCAGATGGAGAAAACGGCGGGGAGGCTTTATGAACTTTTTGCCCAGATGGATTTTCGTCCCTTGTATGACGACCGTCATGACCTCTTCGCCATCGGCTATGACAAAGAGGAGGAAAGACTCACCAACTCCTACTATGACCTGCTGGCTTCCGAAGCCCGGCTTACCAGCTACCTGGCCATTTGCAAGGGAGAAGCGCCGCAAAAGCACTGGTTTAAACTGGGCAGAGCCTTATCCGAGGTGGAGGGTCGCCGGGGACTGGTCTCCTGGACCGGCACCATGTTTGAGTACTTGATGCCCAGCCTGGTGATGAAGCATTATCCCCATACCTTGCTGGACCAGACCTACCAGACAGCTCTGCTGGCGCAGGAACTCTACGGGGAGAAAAGGCGGGTGCCCTGGGGCACTTCCGAGTCCGGTTACTATGCTTTTGACCTGCAGCTGAATTACCAGTACAAGGCTTTCGGGGTACCGGATTTAGGGCTCAAAAGAGGACTCATTGAAGACATGGTGGTGTCCCCCTATTCCACCATGCTGGCCTTGCCTTTTATTCCCCACAAAGCCCTGGCCAACCTGAGGCGATTACTGGCCGACGGGTTGGAAGGGGAATATGGGCTTTACGAAGCCGTCGATTACACCCCGGAAAGGCTGCCTGCCGGCGAGAAGCGGAAAATCGTCCTGAGCTTCATGGCCCATCACCAGGGCATGAGTTTGGTGGCCATGGATAATCTCTTGCACGGGCAAATCATGCAGCGCCGTTTCCATGCCCATCCCCTGGTCAAAAGCGGCGAGATCCTCCTGGAAGAAAAGGTACCGGCCCGGGCCATTATCACCAAGGATTATAAAGAAAAAGTGGAGCCCCTGGAGGAACAGCCCAAACCGGCGGCGCAGCCGGTCCGCACCTTCGAGCTGGAACCGCGCCGGCTTTTGCCCCGCTGTCACATCCTATCCAACGGCCGTTACTTTTTAATGATGACGGACCGGGGTCTGGGCTACAGCCGGCGGGAAGGAGTGCAGCTGACCCGCTGGCGAAGGGACAGTCTTTTAGGCGGGTACGGGTTCCATGTCTTTCTCAAATGCCTGCAGACCAACAAGGTCTGGTCCGCCGCTTATGAACCCTTGCGGGAGGAACCGGACAGCTACCAGGTCACCTTTGCCCTGGATAAAATCACTTTCACCCGGGTCGATGACCTGCTGACCACCCACACGGAAATCGTGGTGGCTCCGGAAGATGATGTGGAGATCCGCCGGATGACCGTTGCCAATAACAGCCGGGAAGATCTGGTCTTGGAAGTGACCAGCTACGGGGAACTGGTTTTGGGTGACCACTTGGGGGATATAGCCCACCCGGCTTTTAGCAGCCTGTTCGTGAAGACGGAGGCGCTGCCGGAAGAAGCCATCCTTTTGGCTTCCCGCCGGCCGCGAGCTCAGGGGCAGCCCTCCCACTGGGCGTTCCATACCCTGGTGGTGGAAGGAGAGGTCCTGGGCCAGCTGCAGTACGAAACGAGCCGGGGCAACTTCCTGGGGCGCAACCGCACCGTCCACAATCCCCAGGCCCTAGAGAAGCCCCTCGGGGGCAGTACGGGTACGGTGCTGGATCCCATTTTCAGCCTGCGGCACCGGGTACGGGTGCCGGCGGAAGGAGCCGTTACCATCACCTGGCTCTTCGGCTACGGGGAAAACCGGGAACAGGCGCTGGCATTAGCCCGCAAGTACCGGAAAGGGGAAATGCGCCTCAGGGCTTTTGAGATGGCCCAATCCCGGAGCCAGATCGAAGCCAATTTCCTGGCTTTAACGGCGGAAAGAATTGCTCTATACCAGGATTTGATTCCCTACTTTCTATTTCACAACCCCTTGCGGGTCAAACATGGGCATGAAATCGCCCAAAACCGGAAAGGCCAGCCGGCCCTTTGGGCGTACGGCATCTCCGGGGATCATCCCCTGGTCCTGGTCACCGTCGCCACCCGGGAAGGCATCGGTCCGGTCCGGGAAATGTTGAAAGCCCATGAATACTGGCGCATGAAAGGGCTCACCGTGGACCTGGTGATCCTAAATGAAGATCAAAGCCAGTACTTCCAGCCCCTGCAGGAACTGCTGCAGGAGACGGTGGCCGTGGGGTATGCCAAGCACTGGTTGGACCGGCCGGGAGGAATTTTTCTCCGCCAGGCCCGGGTCATGCCCGGTGAGGACCGGCAGCTTCTGTACGCGGTGGCGGCGGTGGTCATTGATGCCGGTAAACCCCTGGCCGCCCAGCTGCGGCTGCCCCAGCGGGAACTGCCTCCCAGGAAGCAGTTCGTGAAAGCCGCCCTTCCCTATGAAAAACAGGAGGAACCCCTGGACCTGCAGCTGTGGAACGGCTACGGGGGCTTCAGTCTTGACGGCAAGGAATACGTGATCCGGCTGCGGGAGGGTACCACCACCCCGGCACCCTGGATCAACGTCGTTGCTAACCCTGGTTTCGGTTTCCAGATCTCCGAAAGCGGGGCCGGGTTCACCTGGGCGGAAAACAGCCGGGAAAACAAGCTCACCCCCTGGTCCAATGATCCCGTTTCGGATCCGGTGGGGGAAGCAGTCTACCTGCGGGACGATGAGACCGGGGCGCAATGGAGCATCACGCCCCAGCCCCTGCGGGACGATGCCCCGTATACGGTCCATCACGGATTAGGCTACACCCGTTTCCATCATCACAGCCGGGGTCTGGATCAGGAGCAGATTATGTTCGTGCCCCTCCGGGATCCCGTAAAAATCACCCTGGTGCGTTTAACGAACCGGACCCCGGAACAACGGCAGCTCAGCTTGTACTATTATTTGCGGCCGGTGTTGGGGGTGACCGATGAGGTGACGGCACCCCATATTGTGACCGGCTATGATGAGGCGGAGCAGGTTATCTCCGTCCGCAACCCGTACAACACCGATTTCCCCCAGCGCATTGCTTTTGCGGCGGCATCGGAACCTATCGCTTCTTACACCGGAGACCGCTTAGAGTTTATCGGTCCCGGGGGCACCCTGGCGGCGCCGGAAGCCCTTACACGAGAGCACCTGTCCAACCGGGTGGGCGCCGGTTTGGATCCCTGTGTGGCGGTGCAGCTTCCAGTGCACCTCCAACCGGGAGAGCAGAAGGAGATCGTCCTGTTGCTCGGGCAGGCGGGCACCTATGAGCAGGTGAAAGAAATTGTGGGCCGGTACAGGGACGTCCAGGCGGTGCAGCATGCGTTACAGGAAGTGCGGTCCTACTGGGAGACCACCCTGGGGGTTATTCAGATCAGGACTCCCGATCCTTCCATGGACCTGTTGATGAACTGCTGGCTCATGTACCAGAATATCGCCTGCCGCCTGTGGGCCCGTTCCGGCTTTTACCAGTGCGGCGGGGCCTACGGCTACCGGGACCAGCTGCAGGACAGCTTGAATGCCATCTATATCTCCCCGGAGTTGACCAAGAGGCAGTTGCTCTTGCATGCGGCCCATCAGTTTAAAGAAGGCGACGTGCTGCACTGGTGGCATCCTGGCGCCGGGGACCGGGGAGTCCGCACCCGGTTTACCGACGACCGGCTGTGGCTGCCCTATGTGCTCCTGGAATACCTGGAGCGCACCGGGGATTACGGCATCTTGCACTTGGAAGCCCCCTATTTGGAAGGGGACGAACTGCCGCCGGGAGAGGACGAAAGATACTTCACGCCCCGCTTGTCCATGGAAACCGGCACCCTCTACGAACACTGCCTGCGGGCTATTGAGATCAGCTTGAAATTCGGCCGCCACGGGCTACCCCTGATAGGCTCCGGTGACTGGAACGACGGGATGAGCACCGTCGGCAACCGGGGGCAAGGGGAAAGCGTCTGGCTGGGCTGGTTTATCTATTATATCCTGAAGAAATTTGTACCCGTCTGCCGGCGGATGGAGGATGAAGAACGAGCCCGCCGGTATGAGGAAATAGCCTTCAAGCTGGGGGAAGCGCTGGAAAGAGAAGGATGGGACGGCGCCTGGTACCGGCGAGCCTACTTTGATGACGGTACACCTTTAGGTTCCGCCGTCAACAGTGAATGCTCCATAGACTCCCTGGCCCAGTCCTGGGCGGTGATTGCCGGAAACCGGCGGGTCGAACGGCGAGAGACCGCCATGGCGGCGGTGGAACAAAACCTGGTGGACCGGGATTTGGGCCTGATCAAGCTCTTCACCCCGCCCTTTGAAAACGGGGATCTGGAGCCCGGCTACATTAAAGGCTATGTGGCCGGGGTCAGGGAAAACGGCGGCCAGTACACCCATGCCGCCGCCTGGGTGATTAAGGCCTTCGCCATGCTGGGGCAGGGAGACAAAGCCGGGGAACTCTTTCACATGATCAACCCCATCAACCATGCCCGTACCCCCATCGAGTGTACGGTTTACAAGGTTGAGCCTTATGTGGTGGCGGCGGATGTGTACAGCGTCAGTCCCCAGGCCGGTCGGGGCGGCTGGACCTGGTATACCGGAGCCGCCGGGTGGATGTACCGGGTGGGGCTGGAAGACATCCTGGGCTTCCGGGTCCAGGGGGACAAGCTGTTTCTCAATCCCTGCGTGCCCCGGAACTGGCCCGGTTTTGAAATCAACTACCGCTACGTCAACACGTGTTACCATATTGTGGTGGAAAACCCCCACGGGGTTAACGGCGGCGTGAAGGAAATCATCCTCGACGGGCAGCCGGTGACCGGCGGGGTGCCGCTGGTGAATGACGGGAAGACCCACCGGGTCCAAGTGGTGCTGGCGGGGTCCCGTGCTCCCGCCGGTGCGGGCGGAAAAAGCAAGAGTTAGAATGTCCAAGGCCGGACTGTTTCCCGGGAAATAGTCCGGCCTTTCCTGTTACCTCCCTTAAATATTGAAGGAAAAATAAAAATTTCTTTAAAAAGTTGTGAACATGAAGGGTAAATAATAATTAGCGCGAAAAAACCATTAATGTGTCGTAAAGAAATTATTGATAATAATAATTATTATTGATAAAATATATCGTGGAAAGGAGGTCCTGGTACCGGTGTCCAAAGGGATTGATTACGAAGGTTTGATTGGAGAAATTGAAAAATGCTGCCTGCAATGTGACGAATGTGAGCATGACGGGTGCCTGATCGGGTATTGCAAGAAGAATTTAATGACCGCCTTGAAGAACAACGATGATTTCATTCCTAACGGTTTGACCGGTCTTCCCTACGGGGATGTTAAAGTATACCAGGAGCAGAGCATCATCGACTTTGTGGGTTTCTTGTTAAACCAGTGCCGCAACTGCCATGTCTACCATGATGAGGACTGCATCGTCAACATCGTCCGGTCGGCCCTGGAAGTGATTTTGGTCGGGGAGCCCCAGGAATACGGGGGCAGCAACGTCAAGTACTTAAGTGAACTGCAGAACGTCAATCCCGAATTGGCGGCCAAAGTGCTGAAGGCATTTCAAGACAAAAAGAAATAAAAAAGGAACAAACAAGGGGGTTATTTGGATGGAGAAAAGAGAATTGACGGTGGAAAACGTCACCGGTGAAACCAAGGGCACGGAGCTGGAAAGGGTGGTCAAGCAAAACTTTACCGGTGAAACCACTGAAGCCGGTCTGTACCTGGCCATGGCCAGGCTGGCCCAGCGGGAAGGCTATCCCGAAATCGCCGAAGTGCTAAAAACCATTGCTTGGGAAGAAGCAGAGCATGCGGCCCGCTTTGCCGAGTTGAACGGCATGATTCAAGATAACCTGTGGGAGAATCTAAAAGAAATGCTCGAGGGGGAAACCTTTGCCAATAAAGGGAAAAAAGAAGCCGCCGACAAAGCGGCGGCTCTGGGATTGGAAACGGCCCGGGACTATTTCAATGAATCCGCTAAAGATGAAGCACGGCATGCCCGGATGCTGGAGGGCATCTTGAACCGGTATTACCGCGGCTAGTTGAGCCGGCACCGAAAAACTGAGCCCGCCATGAGGTGGGCTTTTTTTTGTCAAGAAGGTGGCTGGTATGCTCCGGGAGTTGGTGGGGCAGGATTCATGGGTGCCCGCTGCGAATTTTTATATGTTGCAGCAAGAGCTGTGGCCGGAGGTGGAAGGCATGGAAGCAACTGTTCTGACCGGTACCGTAAAACATATCGTCTATCAATCCGAGGACGGCACCTTCACCGTGGCTCGTTTCAAGACCGGTGAGGAGACCATCACCATTGTCGGTGCCCTTTGCGGGGTCCAGAAAGAGCAGGAGCTCCGCATCTGGGGCACGCCGAAGACTCATCCTAAATACGGGGATCAGCTCCAAGTGGAACGGTTTGAAGTGCTGCTGCCTTCCGGCCGGGAGCAGCTGATCGATTACCTGGTTTCCCATGTCAAACACGTGGGTGAGAAAAGAGCCGCCGCCATCGTCGAGGCATTAGGGGAAGAATGCCTGAAAGTCATCGTGGAACAAGGGCCCGGCGCCCTGGCGGGGGTGCAGGGGATTAGTGAGGAGCTGGCGGCGGAAATCTACCAAACCCTGGCCAACAACCTGGAACTCCAGTATGTATTGTCCGCGCTGCTGCCCTACGGGCTGACCGCCAATATGGTGGTAAAAGCCTATCAAGCGTGGGGCTTTAGCGCTGTGAGTGCCGTCAAGGAGAATCCTTATTTACTGGCGGAGATTACTTCCATCGGCTTTTTCCGGGCGGACCTTATTGCTAAGAACCTGGGGATCCCGGCCGATGCCGCCATCAGGCTGCAAGCGGCTTTAAAGCACCTGCTGATGGAGGCGGAAGGACAAGGTCATTGTTTCTTGCCCAGGGAGGAGCTGTTGACGCGGATGCAGTCTCTCCTCAACCAAAGAGATGAGACTTTGCGGCACAAACACCGGGAGGCACTGGAGGTGCTGCTGTTTAACCGGGAACTGGCGGGAGAGGGGGATAGAGTGTACCTGCGGCGCCTCTATGAGGCGGAGGAAAGAGTAGCCCGGCAGGTCAAAAGGCTGTGCTATCCCAAGCCCACGGCGTCGCCGGAAAAAGTCCTGGAGTGCGTGGAACTATATGAAGCGGAAACCGGCCTCGCCCTGGCGGAGGAGCAGATAGCCGCGGTGCGGGCGGTGATGGAAACGGGGCTTTGCATCCTGACCGGCGGCCCCGGGACGGGCAAGACGTTAACCGTCAACGCGGTCATTACGGTGCTGCGCATGCTGCAGGAAGACGCTAAAGTAATCCTCGCCAGCCCCACCGGTCGGGCCAGCCAGAACCTGGCGGAGGTGACCGGGGAGGAGGCGGGCACCATCCACCGGCTCCTGGGGATTCGCCCGGGCGAAGGCCTGGAGCATGATGCCTCCAACCCCTTGGACTGCGATCTGCTGGTGGTGGATGAGGTGTCCATGCTGGATATTTCCCTGGCAGCCATGCTGTTTGACGCCGTAGACCCGGTGAAAACCCGGGTGCTGCTGGTGGGCGATGCGGACCAGCTGCCCAGTGTGGGACCGGGTAACGTCCTCCAGGATTTGATTGCAGCCGGGGTCCCCACTGTGCGGCTCAGCCACATTTTCCGGCAAGCGGCTTCCAGCCAGATTGTCAGCAACGCCCACCGGGTCAACCGGGGGGAAAGCTTGATCATTGACCCCGGCAAAGGAGACTTCTATTTTCTAGAGCATGACGATCCGGAGGCTATCGCCCTCATCATTAAGAAGGCGGCCTTGAAGTTTCTGGAACTGGGGTACGGTCTCAAGGACCTGCAGGTGCTGTCCCCCATGCACAAGGGGCCCATCGGTACCAAAGCCCTGAACCGGATTTTGCAGGAAGCATTAAACCCGCCCCATCCCCAGGCCAGGCAAGTGCAAGTGGGACAGGAGGTGTACCGGGAAGGGGACCGGGTGATGCAGCTCAAGAATAATTACCAGAAACAAGTCTTCAACGGGGATGTGGGCTTCATTAGAGAGATAGTCTTGCCCGATCCGGAAGCGGGACTGGATTTGGAAGTGCTGGTGGAAATACGGGGGGAAATGGTGCCCTATACCAGGGATGAGATTTTAGAGGAGTTGTCCCTGGCCTACTGCATGACGGTGCACAAAGCCCAGGGGGGAGAAGTGCCCGTTGTGATCATGCCGGTCAGCACCCAGCATTACATCATGCTGGCCAGGAATCTGCTATATACCGCCATTACCCGGGCCAAAGAGAAAGTGGTACTGGTGGGCACCAGGCGCGCGCTGGCCAGGGCTATCGCCAACAACAAAACGACCCTCAGGTATACCGCACTGGCGGAGAAGATACGATCATTTGCCTAATTGCTTGACGGGGCAAAAAGTATTACAATTTTAAAGGAAAAGTTTGCTAGCAGCCTAAGGAGGTTTTGCGGGTGCGGTCTAAGAGTATATGGCGCGACTGGATTCTACCATTAATCGTGGCCGTGGTCCTGGCGCTGACCATTAGAACCTTTGTGGCGGAAGCCAGGTATATCAATTCCGAATCCATGGTGCCTACTTTGCGGGTTAACGACCGGGTCTTTGTGGACAAGATATTTTATAAAATGAAGGGCATCGAAAGGCAGGATGTTATTATCTTCGCCCCGCCGCCCCAAGCCCATACCAGGGACGACTACATCAAGCGCGTCCTCGGCCTGCCCGGTGATGAAGTGGAAATCAGGGACGGGATGCTGTTCATCAACGGGGAAGCGGTGGAAGAAATCTATCTCGCGGAACCCATGGAAGGGAGCTACGGGCCGGTGGTGGTGCCGGAAGGACAGTTCTTCGTACTGGGGGACAACCGGAATAATTCCAGTGACAGCCGGGCCTGGGGATTTGTGCCCATAGAAAACGTCAAAGGGAAAGCCATCCTGCGTTTCTATCCCTTCGAACGCTTCGGCATCTTAAGTAAATAGCTGAAATTAGTATAAAGGCCTCCTCATTCATTCATACTAAAGAAAAGTAAGGTATGCAATGCAATGGAAAGGAGGCATTTATTATTTTTATGCGCAGGAAACTATGGCTCTTGTTTTTTGTATTAGTGCTCTTGATCCCCTTAACTGTGGGCTGCCGGCAAGCGGCGAATGAGATCCGAGAAGAGCAGCAGCAAACGGAAGAGCAGCAGCAGGAAGACCATACCCAGGCCATCCGGGAGGAATGGTCCAAGAGCGCCCATGCGGTGGCGACCAATGCCCAGGAGGAGAATTCGCCGGCCAAACGAGATGAATGCATGAGATGCCATAATGGCCAGGCTTATGTCAAGCAGGTTACCTCCGCGGATGAGTTGAATGTGGATGAACCGGTGGGACAGGATTGTGATACTTGCCACAGCGGTCATGGTAAAGAGGTCTGGGCCTCTGGTCTGGTAACACTGCCGGCGGGGGAAGTCAGGGATGGGGGCGGTGCTCTTTGCATGGATTGCCACAATGCCCGCAAAACCCCGGATCCGGAGAACCGACCTGCCCCTCACTCTTCCGCGGAAGCAGATATTGTGATTGGTACCAACGGCTATCATGTGGAAGGAGTTACTTACAGCTCGTCTCCCCATACGGCGGTCAAAGACACTTGCTTTGGCTGTCACATGGCCGATTTAGGCGGGGGCTATCCCAGCCATACCTTTAAAGCCGATGTGAAGCCTTGCCAATCCTGTCACCAGGGCATCAGCGACATCAACATGAAGGCGAAAGCTGACTATGACGGGGACGGCTCCATCGAAGGTTTCCAGGAGGAAGTAGACGGTTTACTGAAGCTCTTGCATGACACCATCGAAGCGGAACTGGACGGGGGTACTTTCTCCACCGGTCACGGGCAGATCGTCTTTACCGATAAAGACGGCAATGAAATGAGTGAAGTGTCACCGGACCTGTATCATGCTGCCTGGAACTATTACCTGGTGATGAATGACGGCAGCAGGGGTATTCACAACCCCGTTTACGTGGTACAGCTGCTGCAGCAATCCGTCCTCATGTTGGGCGGGGACCTAAAGGACGCCAAGCAGTTGTAAATGAGAAAGGGCTGCTTTTATGCAAGCAGTCCTTTTTTTTGCCGGTGCTAGGAGATTAAACCGGCAATGAGGCGGTTGATTTCATCAATATGCTGGGTGATGAGCTGCAGGTTGTGGGATTGTGCTTCCGTGGTTTTAGCGTTTTGCTGCAAGCCGCCGCTGATTTCCGTAATCACTTGCGTGATCTCTGTTAAAATGGAAGTGATTTCGGAGGTGGAACGGGCGCTGTCCCTAGCCAGCTTCCTGATCTCTTCCGCCACCACGGAAAAGGCCCTCCCGGCGGCACCGGCCCGCGCGGCTTCTATGGAGGCGTTAAGGCCCAAGATATTGGTTTGGTTAGCGATGTTGTTAATGAAATCCAGGACCTTCCCGATCTTGCTCAGCTTTTCTTCTGCCGCCAGGGCAACTTCTTCCATGGATTTGGCGGTGGCGGCGATTTCTTGTGCCGCCGAGGCCAGGTCCTCTAAATTGGAGGATACGGCTTGGATTTTGGCGGCCACGTCATTAGTGACGGCCCTGGCTGCCTGCTCATGCAGGGTTTTGGCGTAATTAGCCTCGGCGTATTTGGCCCCGATGAGGCAGATAGGTTTTACCACTTCGGGATCTCCTGTGCAGGATACGACACCGACTCGTTTGCCTCCTACGATAATGGGAAAGTTCCACCCGGGACGCAAAAGAGGGTTCTTGGCGGCCATTTCTTCGGTGACGACGGCGGAATCCATTTTGCCGGACAGGATGTCAGCCGCGACAGGGTGATAGTTGCCCAGGCGTTCCTTGGCGGTGGTAGCGATGATTTTTCCCCCTTCGCCCATGACATGGATGGGGTAGCCGGTGGCGGAGTGGAGCAGGTCTACAATTTGGTTGGCTAATTCCAATGGTATGTAGCGGTGAGTGTTGTCGCTCATTTATCGGCCCTCCTAGGTGTTACTAAGCTATTATAATTATACGCGCTTTATCCTAATCCCTTTTTGTTATATAAATTATAAATTGTTCCCTGAGTGCACCGGGCCCCGGGGGCAAAAGAAATTTTTTCAACCTCTTGCATTTCCGTGATAATGTGCTATAATTAATGATGTCTCACGCAGGCAAAACCATATACGTGGGCGAGTAGCTCAGTTGGGAGAGTACCTGAATGGCATTCAGGGGGTCGTGGGTTCAAGTCCCATCTCGTCCACCATTACCTACATGTATTGCAGGGTCTACTACCCTGCAATCTCGCTTTATAAACCACTTTTGCGCGAAAAAGTGGTTTTTCTTTTGCAAGCTATGCTTTTTTCTGAAAATTTTGGTAAAATAAATAGTATAATGATTTATTACCTGGTATTGTTAATAGGGCAGGATTTTGCTTATTTTTCACGAAAAGTCAGAGTACACCATTTCAAGATATCCCTCGTAAAGTAGTATTAATAGGGGCAAACGGGTGATCAACGTGGCTAAGATCAGTTTAGGGCTGTACCCGGACAACGTAAGCGCCACACCATTATATCGCAATCTCTTGCTGGCAGGGTACGATGTCTGTCTTTTGCACAATCTGAAGGACGCCAGAGACTTTGATTTAATCATTGTTTGCTTGGATTTCCTCTTCGGCGATTTGGGCGAACTCTTCCTGGCGATCAGGAACAAACCCGTTTTGCTGGCCACCGAAGAGGAAGAGGCCGTGGAATACGCGGCGGAATGGGGTGTCATGGGGATTGTGGGCCAGAATTGGAGTCCGAAAGACCTGCGGATGGTGATCGAATTCTTTGCCGTGAAAAGCAGGTACTATCCTCGCCGCGAAGTTGCCCTCCCGGAATCCGGTCCTACTCCGGTGACGATTCTATTGGTAGAAGATGATTTGTTGACCGCCGGCGTGGTGATGGACAGCATCGGCGAGTTCGGCGACGTGGTCCATACTTCCAGCGTGAGCGAAACGGAGAGTGTCTTGTCCCAGCGGAAGTTTGACTTGATTATCCTGGATGTTTTCTTGCCGGACGGGAACGGTCTTACCTTACTTCGCGAAATCAAGCAAAACCCTTTCTACGAAACAATTCCGGTCTTGGTCTTTTCAGTCAATGAAGATTTGCGCGCTAAACTGCAAGCCTTTGAGCTGGGCGCCAGCGATTACCTGCTCAAACCGTTTCATATCGCCGAGTTAAAAGCGAGAGTCAAAGCTTTAATCGGCGGCAAGCAGAAACAAGAGGTGCTGTTGTGCAATCTTAAACAGATGAGCGTTTTGGCGGAACAGGACGGGTTGACCGGCCTGTACAACCACCGCTATTTTGTAGACAATTTAAAACACCGGTTCCATTTAGCGAAGGAGCATAATATTCCCATTGCCGTGCTGATGTTGGATGTGGACGATTTTAAATTCTACAATGATCGCAACGGGCATTTGGCCGGGGATCAAGTGCTGCGTGAAGTGGCGCAGATTATCCGCTCCATGGTGCGGGGGGATGACATTGCCGCCCGTTACGGCGGGGAAGAATTTGTGGCCCTGCTGTGGGACGTAACGGAGGCGCAGGCTTTGAAAGTGGCGGAAAGGATCCGCGAGGCCATTAGCTCTTATCCTTTTCCCCAGCGCGAATACCAACCTAACGGTAAGGTGACGGTCAGCATCGGCGTGGCGGTGACACCGGCTGATTCCCCATCTGCTCTGTTGCAAAAGGCAGATGAGGCTCTTTACCGGGCCAAGTTGGCAGGCAAGAATAAAGTAATGATTTAAATAAGTGGGCAGGGGGGACCACTATTGCTGTACCAAAGGTTCAAACAACAGCTGCTGGCCATCGGTGTTTCCTTGGTGGTTATTTGCCTGATTATACTTGGGTCTTTCATTTATAATTACTATTTGAGCCGTCAAATAGATTTGCAGCACCAGCAATTAAGCAATGTGGTCAAGACTTTTCAATACCACTCCGAGTATGTGAGGGCCTACAGCGCCCACCCGGAATCGGTAGCGTCCATGCCGGACTACCGGGAATGTGAATTCAATCAAGTGTTAATGGGCATCGAGCCGCCCAACTATGAAATCAGCACCTATTACGAAAAGGTGGTTGCCGTCCATGAAGCCTTGCACCACGCCCTAAATGCAGGTTCCTTTAACGATGTGGTTATCTCGTCGGAGGAACTGCATGCGGCCCTGGGCGAATTCGGCTATCATCTCACCAATTACATCGGGCAGCTGGAGCGGACCAGAACGAAAGTCATTGCCGCCGTTGCATTGCCCGGCCTCTTCTTGATTATCGCCCTCCTGTGCTGGCTCTACCTCAGAATGTACCAGTTAATCCATCACAGGATTGTGGAGCCCTTAAGCCAATCCCTGGCCATCCTGTCCCGGGCCGGGCTGTTCACCAACCCGGGGGAAGATGAGCCGGACAACATTCTCCGGGCGGTGACTAAAGCCACCCAGATCATCGATATGGATAACGCCAGGCGGAGGCTGTACCCCTTCTGGAATTCCGTATTTACGGAAGAGGAACTGCTCAACGGTTCATTAGATTTATTCGGGGAACACCAGGCCATCGGCAGTGCCGCCTATTATCGCTATGACAGTTTTACCGATGAGCTGGTGTTGACGGCTTCTTATGCTTTCCCCGCCGAAGGAGAAGAGCGGATTCCCCTGGGCGTGGGTCCCGTCGGCGAGGCGGCCCAGCGGCACAAACCGATCTTTGTGGAAAGACCCGAGGTGGAGCTTTCCCTGGGCTTCACCAAAATCCGCCCGGTGAAAATGGCCTTCTATCCCGTCGGCACGCCCCATCTATTCGGCGTCCTGGCTTTTGCATTCAGGGAAGAAGTTACCGAAGAGCAGCTGACGGTGGTAGAGTTCTTTGCCGCCCAGTTGGGCATCGTCATCGACCGGGTGCGGCAGCTGGATGATTTGAAGCGCATGACCTGGGAGCTTGGCAACCGCACCAGGGCCCTCAACAAGGAATTGCGGTACAAGGATTCCATCCTGAACAGTTCGGCGGACGGCATCGTTATTCTAGGCTTGGAGGGAGATATCCGTCTCTTCAATCAAGGCGCGGAAGAAATTACCGGCTATGATGCCAAGGAAGCCATCGGCCGCAGCTGCTGCGACATCTTTTGTCACCGCGACAAAGACTTCAATCGACTATGCGGTACCGATGACTGTGCCAACTGTGTCATTCGCAGCACCAAGGTTCCCAGCCGGGGCAGGGAGTTGTTCATTCAACACAAGGACGGCCGGTTTGTCCCCATCTTGTTAAGCGCGACACCTTTGTATAATGATCAAGGTGAAGTGACGGAAATCCTGCAAATCTTTAAAGACGTAACCGAGCTGCGCAATACCTTAACCCAATTGGAACAAGCCAACCGGAGCAAGACTGAGTTCCTGGCCACCATGTCCCATGAACTGCGCACTCCCCTAAACGCCGTTTTGGGATTTGCGGAGTTGTTGGAAACGGAAACTTTCGGTCCCCTGAACGAGCGCCAGCAACGATATGTCTCTAACATCCTCACCGCCGGGCGGCACCTGCTGTCCTTGATTAACGATATCCTGGATATCACCCGTGTTGAGGCGGGCAAATTGGAATGGGAATACGGGCCCATCGACGTGGCCCAGGTTTTCGGCAGCGCGGTCAATCTTTTAAGGGAAAAAGCCGTGCAGAACCAGCTTAAACTGTCCTTGGAAGTGGAACCCGGCTTTGACCGGTTCACCGGCGATGAGCGCAAGATCAAGCAGGTCTTGTATAACTTAATCAACAACGCCATTAAGTTCACTCCCGCCGGTGGGCAGGTTGGGGTACAAGTGGCCCGGGAGGGCGAAGACATGCTGATTACCGTTTGGGATACGGGCATCGGCATTCCCCGGGATAAGAGAGAGGCGGTCTTCGAGCCCTTCTACCAGGTGGATAACTACCTGACCAGGTCCCAGCAGGGTTCCGGCCTGGGGCTGGCTTTAGTGAAGAAGATGGTGGAGCTGGCAGGCGGGCGTATCTGGATTGAGGACGCAGAAGGCAAGAGCACCGTTTTCAAAGTACTGCTGCCTGCCACCAAACCAAGCCGGGCGCAGGAACTAAGCAGCGTGAGTCCCGCGGCGGAGCAAGAGGACCCTTTCCCGGCGGCACAACCCGAAGCCAGGTTATCCCTTGACAAGCGCAGGAAAGCCGTGGTCATCGAAGATGACGCCAAGTGTGCGGAACTGCTGGCCGAGTACCTAAAGGATATGGGCTATAACTCCTTCATCGTACCCACCGGGGAAGAGGGATTGGGTATGATCGAACAATTAAAACCGGACCTGGTGGTGCTGGATATTCTCCTGCCCGGCATGAACGGTTGGGAGACACTGGCATCCTTAAAGTCCAAGGCGACCACGGCTCACATTCCCGTCATCGTCGTCTCGATTCTGGAAGAAAGGGAGAAAGGGCTGGCTTTGGGCGCCATGGATTACCTGACCAAGCCGGTGGAACGGGGCCGCCTGATCAGCTGTGTCCAAAAGGTGGTGAACCGGGAAGCCGGCAAGCGGAGCAAAGCCCTGGTGGTGGATGATGACACGAAAGCCTTGGAGTTGTTTAATGACTACCTGGTGGGAATGGGTGTCGATGTCTTCCTGGCCCCGGATCCCAGGGAAGGGCTCAGGGTGGCGAAACAGATCCTGCCCGATATTATCTTCTTGGATTTGATCATGCCCGGTCTTGACGGTTTTGCCTTCTTAGAGGAGAAGGAAAAGGATCCGGCTTTGAAGGACATCCCGGTGGTAGTGCTGACCTCCAAATCCTTGACGCCCCGGGAGAAAAACCTTTTGGAACAGCGAGTGGAATATGTGGCGCGGAAGAGCCAATTCGGCCGTGAAGCCTTCCGCACTACCGTAGAGAGGATCGTGGGAAAGAATGAGCGGTAGTATGCAGCGCACAGCTCTGGTGGTGGAAGATAACCCGCTGAACATGGAGCTCATCGAGGAGTTGCTGCTGGCTAAGGGTTGGACAGTGCTGAAAGCCTATGATGTGGAAGAAGCCAGGCAAGTGGTGGCCGCGGGTTTACCTGATCTCATTTTCCTGGATATCCAACTGCCGGGACAGGATGGCTTGAGCTATGCCGCCCAGTTGCGGATGGAATACGGGGCCAAGGTGCCGCCGTTAATCGCCATCACGGCCCAGGCCATGAAAGGTGACGGGGACAAAATCCTGGCGGCTGGATTTGATTATTACTTGCCCAAACCTTTTGAATTTGCCCAGTTTTACCGGATTATCGACGAGGCCTTAAACAGCCGGTGACGGCGGCAGGAGGACAGGGCTCGCCCTTGCTTCTCCCGTGCGGAGGGGAAGGGCGAGCCTTTGTTTGGGAAAATATTTTTAGCCAGGTTATTGAAAGTTTCCCCTTCATGCCATATACTAATAGTAAGACGATTCAGAAGATTAAGAATCGGAAAATTAAGAATCAGAATCTTCTGAATCGGAATCTTCAGAATATTAATATTCTGAAAAAGGGAGGGTTTTCACATGTCGCTCCGGCCTGAACTGGTAAGCCAAGAAGTAACTTGCGGTATGGACACTGTCGCTTGCGCCCGGGAGGATGTTTTCGAAGGACGCGGGCTGTATCGCTTTCTTGCTACCGGTTTTTCCTACCTGTTTTCTACGGCCTTTGTATCAGTATTCCTGGCGATGGGATTTGCCGCCGTTGTCACCATCGTAACCATTTTAGTAGGGGTGCTGGGTGGATTTAATTAATTGAATAGGAGGTGCAATATGCCATGTCACAGAAATGGATGACGGTGCTGAAAGTTTCTGGCATTATCATAGGTGGTTTCTTAATCCTCATTCTTGCCGGGTCAACTTGGGACTATTCCGGCAGGCCTGACTTCTGCATCTCCTGCCATACCATGGAATCGGTCACCAGGAGTCACCAGACATCGGCTCATGCCGAGGTACGGTGTACCGATTGCCACCTGGGGGTTGGCTTTGCCCCCACGATGCTGCTCAAGAAGGCCACCGATGCGAGCCAGATAGTTAAAAATCTCACGGGCACATATGAAAGGCCCATTCGTATTCGCCACAACGTTCCTGTTACCCAATCGTGTGAAAGCTGTCATTATACCAAAGCTTTCAGGCGGGAAATGGTCAAGGTCACCGATTGGTTCGAGGATGACCGGAACAACACCAGGAAGACCACCGCTATCCTGCTGAAAGTCGGTGACGGGAGTCAAGTGGAAGGGATCCACTGGCACGTAGAAAACTCCATCGTCTATGGTAAAGATGCAGAAGGCCAAATCGTTTCCATTGAAGTGGAAAAAACCGACGGGACTACCGGGATTTATCGCAAGGAAGGCGCCGGGGACCCGGTCACTTACAAGAAGATGGACTGCGTGGACTGCCATAACCGGGTGGCGCACCAGATCGATACTCCTTCCTCCATTGCCGACAAGTACTTGCTGGAAGGGAAACTTGATGCCTCCCTGCCCTATGTAAAACGGGAAGTGGTAAGACTGCTGGAGCAAACCAAGGATACCGACCCGGCCCGTTGGCCGGAGCTCTTTGCCGGGATTGTCAAGTTCTATCAAGACAAGTATCCTCATGTTTATGAAGCGGAGCAGGAGAAAATCGAGGAGCTTCCTGCCGTCGTGGCAGAAATGGCGGGCCAGATCAATTTCCCGAATATGAACGTGACCTGGGAAACCTACGAGGACAATTTAGGGCATGACGGCTGCTTCCAGTGTCATAACCCCAACTTCAAGCTGGAAACAGCCAGCGAAGGCTCCGAGCTGCCGCAGACGGTAAGTATGAATTGTGAAATCTGCCATGACATGCCGGTGACGGTAGAGGGAGGCAATAAGCAAGTAGTCATCGACTTGATGTAAAACTTGAGGACATGGGTTTCACCCCTCTCTAATAAAAATGAGGGTTCCGAAGCGAGGTAAGTGATTCGGAAGCCCTCCTTTTTTTATGGCAAGAGATTACTGCGGCTGGTACATGCCGTGGGCCTGCATGTACTGGAACAGTCCTTCGCCGTGCTGCTGCTCTTCTTTTTGAATGTGATTGAGGATGGCCCGTCTTTGCGGGCAGGTAAACTCAAAGATAGCCGTATTATAAGCACCGGAGACGTATTTTTCCGTCATCAAGAGGTCCGTCAGCAGGGCCGCATCCTGCGGCCGGGCTTGGTTAAAAGCGGCTGTTTGCGGCTGGGGCTGGGATTGGGGTTGTTGCTGCGATTGGTTCACGGGAGGAACCTGCCCCGCCAGCAGTTGGTTAATGGTGTTTAGGTGCTGCCGTTCTTGTTCGGCATAACTGTTGAGCAGCTGTTTTAGTTGAGGATCCTGCACTTGGGCGGCGTAAGTTTGGTATTTTTGGATACAGATCTCCTCATGCTTCTTTTGATCTTCCAGCAACATTCTTTCTTTCTGGGTTAATGGTTGGGTCATAAATCGAGACACCTCCTAATTCTAGTGTTTACGAATTAATCTGAAATATGTATTTGCTGAAACATCAAAAAGATGTCATTAATACCCAGTTTTTGCACATTGAATAAGACCCAAATTGATTCTATAATGGTACTGATAATGGCTGAAAATACCCCCCACAGGCGGCGGGGTTTTCCTTTTTCTCAGCCAATCGCCTTCTTATTTCCAGCGCAGGAAATCCATGTTAGATCATGAGAATTCTGTAGCAAGGGGGTGGATAAGCAGGGCGGCGGTGTTTTTTTTTGGTCGTATGCTTGTTTTAAGGATGGAATGAAAATCAGGAGGGGGAACTCATGTTAAAAAACAGAAAAATAAGTTTGGTAGTATCACTTTTGGTAATGATCAGTTTCCTGCTGGCCGGTTGTGGTGGCCAAGGCTCCAACAACCAGCAAGGCGGCGGTGAAACAGCGGAGGCGGTTATTACTTACAACTTAGGTACGGAGCCGGAAACCCTGGACCTGGCCAAGGCCACCGGTAAACCGGAAGCCACCATCCAGATGGCTCTGTACGAAGGTTTAACCCGTTTAGATGCGAACAACCAGCCCATCCCGGGTATGGCCGAGAGATGGGAGATTTCCGATGACGGTTTAACCTATACTTTCTACCTCAGAGACGCGAAATGGTCCAACGGCGATCCGGTGACGGCCTATGATTTTGAGTACGCTTGGATCAGGCTGTTGGAACCCGCCACGGCTGCTGAGTACTGCTATCAGCTCTTCTATGTGAAGAACGGTGAAGCGTTCAATGCAGGTGAGGTAACTGCCGACCAAGTAGGCGTCAAAGCACTGGATGAGAAGACCTTGCAAGTCGTTTTGGAAAGTCCCACCCCTTACTTCCTCAGTCTGACCGCTTTCCCCAACTTGTATCCGGTTCATAAAGCCACTGTGGAAGCGGATCCGGAAAACTGGGCCGGCGCTATGGAAACCTTGATTTGCAACGGGCCTTTCATGCCGGTGAACTGGGAACACCACCAGAAATTTGAAATGGTGAAAAACCCCAATTACTGGGCTGCCGATGACGTGAAAATCGATCGCTTGGTCTTCACCATGGTTGAATCCGAGACAACAGAATTGGCCATGTTTGACGCAGGGCAAATCGACATTGCCGAAAACCCGCCCATTGAAGAAATCCCGCGGTTGCTGTCGGAGGGTACCGCACAGTTATTCCCCGATTTATCCGTCTACTACTATATGTTTAACGTGGAAAAAGAACCCTTTAACGATCCCAGGGTGAGGAAGGCCTTTGCCATGGCTATTGACCGCCAGGCTTTGATTGACAACGTCACTCAAGCCAGCCAAATGCCCGCTTTTGCCATGGTGCCTTACGGTATTCCCGATGCCAAACCCGGCGATGACTTCCGGGAAGTAGGCGGCGACTACTTCAAAGAAGATTTAGAAGAAGCGAAGCGCCTCCTGGCCGAAGCCGGTTATCCGGACGGCAAAGGGCTGCCTGAAATCAAGATCCTGTACAATACCAACGAAGCACACCAGAAAATTGCCGAAGCCATCATGGAAATGTGGAAGAAAAACCTGGGTGTAGAAAACATCTCCCTGACCAACCAGGAATGGGGCGTTTACCTGAACTCCCGTAAGACCGGGGATTACCAAGTGGCCAGGGCCGGTTGGGCCGCTGACTACACCGACGCCATGACCTTCCTGGATATGTGGACCACCGGTAACGGCAACAACCAGACCAACTGGGGCAGCCCCGAGTACGATGCCCTGATCAGGGAAGCAAAAATGAATCCCGATCCGGAAGCCCGGGTCAAGGCAATGCATGATGCGGAAGCGATTCTCATGGAAGAAATGCCGGTATTACCGATTTACTTCTATACCAACGTGAACATGTACAAACCCTGGGTCAAAGGCGTTGTCGTCCCCATGGTGGGCGGTTACCAAGAATTCCGTTGGGCTTACGTGGAAAAATAGGTTAGACGGTACTTCAGGCGGAGCTAACCCGTTTGGGTAGGCTCCGCCTCCTCAAGTTATCCCGCGCACCCGGAGTAACCGGTAGCGGCCCTTAGGACTATTTTGCTGGAAAGGGGGTCAAAACAGCAGTGCTGCGTTTTTTTTGCCGTAGATTCTTTACCATGTTCATGGCGCTTTTGTTTATCACCACCTTTACCTTTTTTGGCATGAAAATCATACCCGGCGGGCCTTTCGACAGTGAAAAGCAGCTGCCGCCGTCCATTCTCAAAAATATCGAGGAAAAATACGGCTTTAACGATCCCCTGCACAAGCAATTTACCGATTACTTATCCGGGGTGCTGAAGGGGGATTTGGGGCCTTCTTTTAAATACCCCAACCGGACGGTGAACGATATCATTAAGGACAGCTTCCCGGTGTCTGCCACCTTGGGGGCCGTTTCCTTGTGCTTGGCTGTGTCCGTGGGCCTCAGCTTGGGTGTTCTTTCGGCTTTGAAGCAGAATCGCTGGCAGGACCACATGGCTGTGATCTTGGCCACATTAGGTTTTTCCGTGCCCAGTTTTGTGCTGGCGGCACTCTTGCAGTATGTCTTTTCCTATAAACTAGGCTGGGTGGTGCCGGCCATGTGGGGTACCTGGCAGCAGACCATCCTCCCGGCCATTTCGCTGGCGGCCTTGCCGACGGCTACTATTACCAGGCTGATGCGTTCCAATATGCTGGAGGTACTGCAAGAGGACTATATCAGGACCGCCAGGGCGAAGGGATTAAAGAACCGGGTGATTATCTACCGGCATGCCATCCGTAACGCCCTGATGCCCATCATCACCTACTTGGGCCCGATGGTGGCCGGCATTTTTACCGGAAGCTTTGTGGTGGAGCATATCTTTGCCATTCCCGGTCTGGGCCGTTACTTCGTCAACAGCGTGTTTAACCGGGACTATACGGTGATCATGGGTCTGACCATCTTCTACAGTATTTTCCTCATGACCATGAACCTGTTGGTTGACTTAAGCTATGCCCTCATCGATCCTCGAGTGAAAATCAGCGGTGGAAAGGAGTGAGCGATGTGTCCATGATATCACCCGAGATGTTTAAAAGAGTAGTACAAGACCGGAAGGAAGCGGAAATCATCGCTCGCCCCAGTACTACCTACTGGCAGGATGTTTGGCGCCGCCTGAAGGCCAATAAAGTAGCCATGGGCAGCTTGGTTTTCATCGGTCTCTTGGTCATAATGGCGATTATCGGACCGTATCTCAACGAATACAGCTATTCGGATCAGTTTTTGGAATTGAAGAACACCCCGCCCGGCAGCCAGTTCTGGTTCGGTTCCGATACTTTGGGCCGCGATTTGTTCACCAGGGTTTGGTTGGGAGCGCGCATGTCCCTGGCGGTAGGATTTGTGATTGCGTTCATCGTGCTGTTGATCGGCGTTTTTTACGGCGGGATTGCCGGGCTGGCCGGCGGCTGGGTCGACGAGATCATGATGCGGGTGATCGAGATTATTTCCGGCGTTCCTTTCGTCCTGTACGTGATCTTGCTGATGGTGGTTATGAACGAAGTTTTCCAGCTTAAAGGGAGCAATTTCATCACCATCTTAATCGCCATGAGTATCATTTACTGGATCCCCATGGCCCGGTTGGTGCGGGGGCAGATCTTGAGCTTGAAAGAACAGGATTATGTCCTGGCGGCCAAGGCCTTGGGCGCAAGCCAGATGCGGATCCTGATCAGGCATGTGATTCCCAATATCATGGGACCCATGTTAGTTTACCTGACTTTGACAATTCCCGAAGCTATCTTTACGGAAGCTTGGTTAAGTTTTTTGGGCCTAGGGGTATCGGCGCCCTTTGCCAGCTGGGGAACCCTGGCCAGTGACGGGGCCAAGGCTTTAAGGTCTTACCCCTGGCAGCTCTTCTTCCCTGCCCTGTTTATCAGTTTAACCATTCTAGCTTTCAACCTGTTCGGCGATGGGCTGCGGGACGCCCTGGATCCCCGCACGCGGAAGTAGGAGGTGAACCCATGGCCAAGAATTTGCTGGAAGTGAATAACCTCAGAGTATCATTTTTTACTCATGCCGGCGAAGTACAAGCGGTACGGGGCGCTACTTTCGCTTTGGAAGCGGGGGAGGCGGTGGCTCTGGTAGGGGAGTCCGGCTGCGGCAAGAGCGTTACCGCCCAGTCCATCATGCGGCTCATCCCTGATCCGCCCGGGAGGATTGTGGACGGCAGCATCCTTTTTGCTGGGCAGGATTTGGCTTACGCCTCAGAAAGGCAAATGGAAGAAATCCGCGGCAACCAGATCGGGATGATCTTCCAGGACCCGATGACTTCTTTAAACCCGACCATGACCGTTGGGCGGCAGATTATGGAGGGGATTATCAAGCACCAGGGTCTGACCCGC